>CAYZNE010000007.1:0-18611 GCA_964478955.1 uncultured Methanosarcinales archaeon | reverse complement strand
TTACAGTTTTTGTAGTTTCATTCTTTTTTATCTTTACATCAATTTTTTTTGCAATAAATGATTTATTAGCATCAAGTATATTAACTTGCCCTTGAAAGTTAGTTGTAAATGCATTTTTTTTACACATAGGACAAACTGGTCCTGTAACAACCATTTTACAATTTTTACAAACCTTTTTTTTCATTTTAGCACCTTATTTCTTTTTTGTTTTTTTCGGACCATTAAGGTCCTCAGCAATCCAATCTTTTTTACCAAGACCCTCTTGTCTCATAGTTATTGCAATCTTTGGATTATTAATATCCTTATATGAAACTGCAATAATTTTACCATTACATTCATCATTCACTCTTAATGATCTGTGAGTTTCTTTACCAAGCAATTGCTTATCTTTTGAAAAACTAACAAAGTCATTAATTGATTGACTTATATGAACCATTCCCTCAATTGGTCCCATACTTAGGAACGCACCAAAATCAGTAATATCCTTAATTCTTCCAACTAAAATTTCTTGTAGTTCTGGTTGGAATGTTAATAGTGTAAATTCTGTTTCATAATATGTTGCACCATCTTCAGGAATTATTATTCCGTCCTTGATGTCATTAACATCTAATACATCTATTACTAACCCTAGCTCTTTTGAGATAAAGCCAGAATATATATTTTTTATTGCCTTAACAATGGATTCTCTGGTGTCATCACCATACATTGTTGGAGGTAATCTCACATGGTCTTTGACCTTGACTTTATAATACATTTTGAATAACCTCGCCTACTTTAGAAGCAAAACTTTTTTCTTTTGCCTCAAAGCAAAAACCCAAACATTCCTGTCTGTAGCCTTACTTATTAATTCCTTATCTACAGTTGCTATGGCACTATTAAACCCCTGTTTTTGATATTCAAGAGCCTTTTTAAGTATCACATTATCTGTATGCTCGTTGGAACCCTGTTCTATTTTTAAGTTTTTTTGTTTTACAAGTTGCAAACCAAGCTTGGCTGCAGCTTTCTCTTTTTGGTTCAATTCACCACTTACAGCTAAATTTTCTAGTTCTAAAACAACATTCTGCAAAGTAATCAATTCAACTTGATCATTTGCATTTTCTACTATCTCTTGAAAGATATCAACTCCAAATCTTCCAGGAATCAATAAAAAGTTTGTGTCAATTATTACTTTTAAAACCATAATCTAAAGTATTTAATCTGTTTTTATAAAGGTATTTAGTATTATGCAAAAGTAAATTATATTCTTTTCAATATATTTAACTAAAAAAATATCGTCCAAAAAATTCCTAATATACAAATAATGGGGGATTTTTTGAGAATATTTATAAACAAAACATTTCTCCTCTGCAGTATGAAAGCTGTAATAGTAAATTTCAGAAGAAACAGACATACTACCTCTAGTAACCACATGATTGTTGCTATTGAAGGTGTAGACTCAAAAGATAAAGCAGAAAAGTTTGTTGGAAAAAGTGTTACTTTTAACACTGGCAAGAAAGATATATCTGGAAAGGTTGCAAGTACTCATGGAAACAGCGGTGCAATAAGAGTGATCTTTGAGACTGGAATGCCAGGACAATGCCTTGGAAAAGAAGTTAAAATCAACTGATTCTACACTTAACATGGTAAATGCTGAAGAAATAACGATAAATATCGGTAAGAACGGTTTATCAGATAATATTCTAAACGAGACAAATGTAGTTCTAAAGAAATATAAAAAAATTAGAATCAAATTTCTGCAAAGTGCATCTGAAAGAAACAATTTTGATAAAGCAATTAGCCTAATTATTTCTAAAACACAAGCAAAACTTCTAAAGAAAATAGGGTTTACAATAATCATTTCAAAAAAGTAGTATTTCTAAAACCATTGAATAGTGGCTGATTAACCTCTTCAGTAGCAAAACATTTAAATACTACCTATAATACAATATTTTATAAAGCAAAATTCATTGATAGTTATTTGGAGGATTAAACAAAAATGAAAAAACTACTCTCATCTTTAAAAAATAGGATTGAAAGATCAAGATTCAAAGAAAGCGATGAAAATCCTGAAGAATATGTTGAATTAAATACAGATATGGAAGCTGAACCATCATCAAAAATCATTGTTAGACCATTCAACTTAGAAGATTTTTCAGATGTAAAACCAATTCTTGACTCTTTAAGAGAAGGGTATACTATCGCACTTGTTAATATTAAACCTCTAAAAGAAAAAGATTTAGTTGAACTGAAAAGAGCAATCAACAAATTAAAGAAAACTTGTGATGCTATTGAAGGAGATATTGCTGGATTTGGTGATGACCTCCTTATTGTTGCACCTAGTTTTGCAACTATTTATAGAGCAAACACAGAAACTATTGAATAGTTTCTTTTTATTACCGGTGAAACGGTACCAATAAACTTTTTTTATTCAACTTTGTTGAATGACCAGTAATGTTAATTATTGTGTTTATTGAGCATTTTATTATCACAAAAGGTGAGTTCATGAATATTCTGTTATACTACATTTTGGTTTCATTTCTACCACTAATTGCAAATTTTGTTGGATACCTCATTAGTATGTGGTCGGCATATGAGTTAGAAAACCTAAATAAATATCTTGATACAGGAATCAGAATAATATTTGTATTCATGCTTGGGTTTGTATTATCAGAATTAAAATTTGCAGGATTTATTATTCTAATCGTATTCATATTGTATAGTTTAAGCCGTTACTTCTGGAAATTTGAAAAACTAAACTTATTAATCTTTGCAATATTAGTGGTTTTAGTTCCTAACCCCCTTATTTTAACACTAATATTTGTCTATTTTATAATTTCAACAACATTAGCATACTATAAGTTACACAAAACAAAAGAAACAAAACTTTCTATGTATCCAATGCACGCAGTACATTTTATGAAAAAGTATTGGACTTATTACTTATTTATCTTAGTAGTTTTAGTGGCCTTATTCTATATTGTGCTAGTAATCTAAACGTTTATATTTTATTAGTGATTTCTAAGCTTTATGATTAGCTATGAAGTCAGTACACGCAAGTTTGAATACCAATTCAAAGAAGATAAAAAACCTCTTTCAATTACTGAAACATTTTTAACTTTTATAGATAAATATGAGCTTGCATTAAATTACTTTATAAAAAATGGAGATATAAATAATGTTTTTGTAAAATACCATATAAAACCGAACAGGGGCAAGATCTTTAGAAATTATAATAATCATAAAATTGTTCATATGAAATAATCTAAAATAGAATTAATCCTTTTTACACACAAAAAAGCAGTGATCTTTCTCATAAGGATCTAATTCTCTATAATCAACAATAGTTGTGTGTTTTTCAAGTTTTTCTCTGGCCATCTTAAAAACGTGCTTTGGTTTTTTTGTTACATCAACACTTCTTGCTTTTAGTGCAAGTAATGCAAAACCGCCTTTTTTTAGAAATTTAAAGTTTTTTAGAAAAATCTCAACTTGTTCTCTTTGTGCAATATCCATAAAAATTACATCTACTTCTGGAATCAAGTGTTCATAATCTTCTGGTTTATTAGCATCTGCAATTATTGGTGCCATGTTTTCTCTTTTCTGACACAAAAGATATAAGTCTCTAACAACTCTTGGAGCAAAATCTAAACAAAACACAAACCCTTCTTTTCCAACCATATCACTAACATAAGAAGGGGTAAACCCATGACTTGCACCAAGATATAAAACCTTTGATCCTTCACTTAGTCCTAATTGTGAAATCTTTAATGCGATTGCAGATCCAAGTTTAGATCGTCTATAATCCCAGTTTCTCAGCTCAACCAATTTGCCGTCTATATTTTTATTAAACACTCTTTCTCCAAAAAAAGTTATTCCTGGGGTTAGGTTCTCAGTAAATAGGTCAACACTTCTTCTTTTGATATCCATATAAGTGTTTGGGAATTTTATTGATGTGAATTGTTCTTTAAGATTTTCTTTCATAGGACTAGAGAATTCTCTTCGCTTATCACCAAATGCAGGTCTGCCTTTTCGATCATTACTAAATTTTCTGTCTCCGCTGAACTTTCTATCTCCACTAAATCTTTTTTCACCAGCAGGTTTTCTGTCTCTATCAAAAGGTTTCCTATCTTTACTAAATCTACCACTACTACCCCCACGCTTTCGATCACCACTAAATCCTCTACCTCGGGGCTTACTGGTCTTTCTCTGTTCTTGATAGTCTTTAAAGCTCATTTTAGTTTGTTTTCTAACTGTTCTAGAAGTTTATCTCCTATAAACTCTCCTTTAAAATAATCAACTTTTGCCGCAATACTAACTTTATCTGCAAGCATTCTTGCAAATCTTCCTTTGTCTTTTGGTTTAGCACTTGCAACAAGAGGGTGAATTACTAAAAACCCATATTTAGGGCATTTTGCACCTGTTTTCAGATGCCTGAATAGTGCAACTTCTGCACCCAACATCTGAACAGTAGACGCAGGAAACATTGCTAAATGTTTTAGTGATCCTGCAATCAGCATAAGTTTTGCAGCTATCATTGTTCCCAAAATATGATTAACATTAGGCAGGTATTTTACTAGTATAGATTCTAAGTAATTTTCAGTTTTGTCTCTTAGGTCAAACAGAGAAACAATTTGTTTTGCAAGCGCGATTATTGGTTCAATATCTTTCTTATTTAATTCTGCACCAATTGTTTTTTCTAATTTCAAATCTTTCATCAATTCTTTTTTGGTTTTACTTGAGATAAGTCTTGCAAAAGTTTTATTATCATTAATAGCACCATATAACTCTGGTAAGTATAAGCCTGCATGCTCGTTTAATCTTCTGGATAACATGTTAACCAATTTATCTATTTCATTTATCTCAGAAATAGCTTGCACAATAAAATTGTCTTGATTAACAGAAACTCTTAGCTTTTCAGCTGTAAATTCAAAGCATTTCTTTCTATATTTTTCCCTATTACTATCAAAGTCTTTAAGCATATTCATAGTGAAACAAGGTTTCTTTTAAAATTTGATTGGAATTTGCCTAAAATACAGCTAAATTCAGGGATTTAGTGTGGATTTTTGTATATTAATATATGTTATTACTTATTAGTGGTAAAATAATAGAAACATTTATATAGTAGTTCTACTTAACTATATAATATCACATTAAATATAACAATGAGGTGAAAAAAATGAATCAATTATACAACCTAAACCCAGGATTAGTAAGAAAAGTTATATATCCAGTAATAGCAGGAATAATGGTCCTAACAGGCTGTGCAACAACTGGAAACCAAGTTAATGCAATAGAAAAATTAAAACCACTTCAAATGATTTATAATAAAAAAACAGGTGAAACCACATTAACAGAAGAAATAGGAAACACCGGAGTTTATGCAACAGGAACATCAATAAGAAGTGATTTTGCACGTGGCAAAGCAGGTATGAACGCAATGGCAATATATAATAAATTTACACAAAAACAGATAGGTGACGCAGATAAAAACAATAACCAAGTAATTGATCCAGAAGAACTTATAGATTTACTTAGATTAATTTATACTGAAGAAGAATTAAAATGTGGTTACAGCATAAGAAACGGAGAGTTTGTACCATCAAAATAATTTTTATTTTTATTATTTTTCTATTTTTTATTTCTAAATCAACACATTCACTGCACCTATGACAACCAGTGCAATAATAAAATAAATCAATGGTCTTGAAATATAGACTGAATATTCTGGTTTTCTATCGCCTTTCTTTTTTGCAGATTCAATCATAAATAATACTAGAACTAACTGTATTGTGCAGAAGATTGCACCAACAATATTTAATATTATAGAAAAAGATGCAAATTCTTTAATAGCAAAAAATAATCCTAAAGGTATGAGTGTTGCAAGTAGAAAGGAAATCTTGTTAGAAACATTAAGGTCGTAGTTGAATATTTCTTTTGTCGCAAGACTAATTGGAAGAGCAGAAGTAAACAGAGCAAAAAGTGCAAAAAGACCCCCTATTAAAAATATTGCAGGACCAATTACCATGGTCAATCCCAATACTGCAACTTCAGTGGTTCCCATGCCCATAACTCCAACTGCAGCTATTGCAAAAAGTGCATATATTACTCCAATACTTATTGTTCCTGTTAGAATTGCCTTCTTTAAATTCTTTTTATTCTTTTCAAGTTCTTCACCCATTTCAGGGATTGCAGCCAAACCATAAAATGCAAACATTAAAATTCCATAAGGAACAAGCAAATTCTTTGCAGAAAAAACATTAATGTTTGTTATCGACATTTTAGGGGCTAATAATATAATTAAAAATATTATAAGAATTAATATAACTAATGATGCTCCTAATTCTGATTCTTCTATAAATTTCAGACCAAAAGAAAGTGTAACTGCAAAGATTAAGAAAAAGATTATGCTACCAAATATTTCTGAGATTCCTAACAATTGAGCAAAGACTTTTCCGGCTGCAAGAATGTATGCTGCCATTATAAGATAAAATATTATGAGTGCAGAAACCATCATAATTAACTTTGCCTTCTTACCAAGATATTTTTCTGCATAACCAGTTACCTGATATTTTTTCTTTGTTCTTAGAACAACTTCTCCAAAACCAAGATTCAAGTAAAGCATAATTGATGCAATTACTGCCAGAACAATTATTCCTGTCACAACACCTGCTTTTGCAAACACATATGGTATTCCTAGAATCCCTGCACCAATTGTGCAACCAACCAAAGTTGCAACTGCTTCATAAAAACTCACCTTCATAAGTTTATAATTTAGCCACACAATTTTAAAAGGTTGTTATTTAAGCAATAACTTTTTAAACTTCTTACACAAAAATATTATTATTACAATAATAAAGGTATCCTTATGCTTACTAAAAAATCTCAATCTGGAATGGAATTTATGCTGACTTATGGTTGGGCTTTTATTATAATCTTATTAACTATAGGGGCAATAAGCTATTTTTCATTTGACCTTGAGAAAACTGCCCCAGAACAATTTATTCTAGGAGATACTAATATTGAACATTTTGCACTTTATGAATCAACTGAAGGACCTATATCTTTTGGAGGTTCACCATATTCTGGTGTTTTTGGAAGAATTGAATTTGATTTTCAGAATCCAGAAGCAGACTCAATTGAAATACTAGATGATTTTTTGTTTGTAAATAATAATAACAATTTACTCTACACTTGTGAAAACGTACCCCAAACAATAGCAGTTGGACAAACATTTAAAGCAAGATGTGACTTATGCAAGAATATATCTGGTAATACCTGTGAAGACTTCTTAATTGATACAACTAAAAACAAAATTGGAGTTACAATTAAATATAAAATAAGTGACCAAGCATTTACAAAAGTAAAACAAGGAGAGATTCTTGCTACTGCTAATCAATTTAATTTACCTTCAGGACCAACTGATTACTGTAATGATGGTAGTGACAATGATAATGATGGATTAATTGATTTAGGTGCTGATTATTCATGTGATTGTGGAAGTCAAGATTCAGAAGAAAATGCCTGTGATTATAATCAAGCTTGTTATATGTTAAATGGGAAGGATTGTGTGTCAGGATTATTATGTGATGATTATTGGGGGGGATCATTTCTTCCAAACGCAGGTGCTTGTAAATTTGATAATTCAGGAAAACCGTGCTCGGATAATAATAACTGTGCAAGGAGTCAGGATGTGAGTTGTATAGGTGGATATTGTTTGAAGGTAATAGATTTTATGTCACGTAGCTGTGATCCTGATGATGATGTTGATTGTAAAGAACCTTATGTTTGTGATTCAACGCAATTTTGCAAAGTTGCACTGGGAGATCATTGTGAGGCTGACGAAGATTGTGAAGAAGGCGTAGTTTGTAATCCTACCACACATGTTTGTGGATTCGACACTCCTGTATGGTGTAGGGTAGTAAGTATGCCAGATACATTTTACTGGGACGACAATGAACAACAATGCTGGGTTAATTCTAGAACAACCGGAGAAAATTGTGATGATGCTTGTGATAATCAAGGGTTAAAATGTGATCCTGGGAATTGGAATGATGATACACCGGTACCATGCACTATTCTAAACAAATTTGTTAGTTGTCAGATTTGTTGGCAAGGAACAACAGAAAAATATTATCCTGGTTATGATAATACAGGAAGATGTTATTATAGAGGTGATACACCCCCCCCATATTGTGATTCCAGAGACCCAATAGTAACTAGAATTTGTGTGTGTGAAAAATTAACACCATAATAACTACAACATCTTTAGGTTTTCTGTTATTTTATCTATTTTCTCAGAATTATCTGGACCAATAGCTGCACAAGTTATTGTTGGACCTTTGAAAACAGTCTTTCCTGCATCTGTTATTAGTGATGTCTGTAAACCATTTTCTTGTGCTTTACCAACAAAAGAATCTAATTCTTTAAGATCCTTTACTTTAAGACAAACTTTTTTCATACCTTTTGTCTTCCATAATTTTACTAGCTTTTTCTTAGATTTTAAGACACAATCAACACTAGCGTGTGCAACTTGAACTGCAAGCTTGCCTTTTGGCATCTTAAGATCACTTCTTACAAGAATAACTTGTTTAACATCAAATTGTTTTACAAACATTACAAAATCACCAATTCATATAAAATCTTTACAATAAATATTATTGACAAAATAACTATAAACCAATTTTCAACCAAGTAAGGTATACCAATATTAAATAGGGCATGGCCACTTCTTAGTGCAATCAGTGCTACAACAAAAGTGCAGAAAAACAAGATCAATAAAGATAGTAAAGAAACTACCAATTTTTCTCTGCTCTTATTGAGTTCAGGCAAATTGTATTCTACTTCCATTTTCAAACCACCATAAGTTTAACTCACACTCTTCTTTTATTGTAAATGTAATAATCTTATAAAAACTTTATGCTAATTAAGGTATTTTCTGTTTAAAACGAATATTATTCGGAAATCTCTGGTTAATATATTTAATAATTAAAAAGTGGCTAAGAAGTATGCAAAATCAAGTAATAGAACTTAAAAAAAATGATTTAAATTATAAGGACATATACTCTGGTAACATCAAGTCTTGGTTCCCGAATCTCAGAAAAGAGAGAGTTGAAGAGTTTACTGAATTCATCAATGGTATTGTTGCAATCACAAGAAAACTGCATAAAGCAAAAAACAACCCTTGTTTAATTAATCCATTAGCAACATATGCAAGTGCATCACTTTTTACAGATGCAGATAGTCAAATAAAATCACTTTTCTATTTTGATTTATACACTAATATAGAACAAGAAAATAAATCTTCAACTATTGTAGTTGATAGAATAAGAGATTCATTTGTAAGATTAATAAAAGGAGAACCTCTTGACATTGAACAAAGAATTGATTCTTATTATTCAAGTATTGCCTCATTCTCAAGATCTGAGTTAGAAAAAACAGAATATGATAATTCAATTGAAATTATATATGAAGATAAAAAAATTCTATACCCTCAATTAGAGCAAATTGTTAATATTAATCCAACAAATAGATTTTCTAATTTTAGAGATGAGGAAGTGGTTGGAAACAAAAATGCAATTAAATCCATAATGACATTAATGAATATTCTTGCCTGTTATAATCTTGAAAAAAGAGAAAACCCAATTTTAAATGCAATACCCTTTTCTAAATTAATAACCTTACTTGGTGCAGCAGGCACAGGAAAAACAATGATAATCACAAAAGCTCTTGATTATCTAGCAAACAAATGTGCAGAACTAAACAAACCTTTTGTATTTCTGCCAATAAATGCAGACACAAAAAGTGAGTATAAGAGTTTATCAGAAAGACAATTGAAGAAAAAATTTGATATTGCATACAAAGGAGACTCAATAAACATAATTCTGATTGAAGAAGTCGATACAAAAATATTCTCAAGAAATAATATTGACAACAAAAACTCTGCTGAACAATCATTTACAGGAACATTTCTAGAAGCAATAGAAGGCACAGACAAATATTTAGGAAACTTCGGGGTAATTATAACCTCAAACAGGCGTACAAATCCAGATAAAGGAATAAAAAGAAGATTTATGGAGAATGTGGTTTATGCAACCGGATTAGAAACAGGAGAGGATCACATAACTATTTTCAGAAATAAATTAAGAAAGGGGATTGAAAAAAACTATATTCAGATTAATGATTGGGAAAGAATTGGTGAACAATCAATTAAAAACAGTTTTCAAGGTGGTGACATAAAAAATATTTGCCTGAGAATCAACAAAAATATATTAGCAAACCTAGATTTTAACACAATATGTGATAATCTAGATAATTTTGTAGATTATATACCCATAGTTAAAGATGAGCAAATAATACATGAAATAAATCAATATAAAAAAGATTCTTTAAACTTTTCTAAAGATTTTCTTAAAGAGGATAACTAAAATGGAATCTATAGACGACTTAATCGGGAATGAATGGACAACTAAGTATATGGCTAATAAAAAAGGAACTGCCAAGATGTTTAGGGCATTTAACAGACAATATTTTGAAAATAAAATCGCAAAAAACTCTGAAGAAAGTCAAAGAAATGCGCCGATAATATCTGAATCAACACTAGATAAAATATATGAACTCCACAATTTTACTAGAAAAATAAATAATGAAAAGTTAAAAGAAGAAGACAGAAAAAGAGTTGAAGAACTTAATAAACTAATTTCATATATTAATATGAATTATGATAATGCATTTGATAAATATATTGAAAAGCAAAAAGATTTATCTTTAATAAAGCCTAAGGACATAAAAGAAGAACACATAATTAAACTGCATAAGAACTTCTATAGGCATCATACAATGAGTAAAATTAATTTTCTTATAACAGATATGAATTCCACAATAGCTTACTTTAAACAGAAGACAAACAAGAAAAAAGACAAAGAATATCACTCTGATCTAAGAAAAATAGAAAATCAGTATTATAATATAACTTTTCTAATTAATTGTTTAAAAGATCAAAACGACATTGAGGAACATGAATTAAAGCAGATAGCAAATAAAGAAAAGTTTATGTCAGATAATATTGGACAAATCTTAAATATTATCAAACAAGAAAAAAAAATAGAAAAAAGGAAAAAAAGATTCTCAATAGTAAGAAAAACAGTCAGTATGCTTGCAATAATTGCTGCACTCTGGCAAATTGGAAATTTCTCATACTACAATAGAGATCAAATAAAAGAATATTATGATAAAAATATAAAACCAAAAATCTACGAATTAAAAGAGAAAACAATTGATAATTTTCTTTATATAATTAAGTAAGATTTATTATTTTTCAAAAACAGATTTATTAAACTGATAACTTTTAGTAAGGGTTTTCTTCTTAGCAACACCATAATATGTTGCAATTATTAAACCGATTGCTGCAGTAATAGAATCTCTTACTCGGGTCAATAAACCGACACCAAACCCGATTGCAGAATCAAGACCTATTGTGTTGAACAATGCAACTTGTCCTCCTTCAAGTGTTCCTATTGCAAAAGGCACAGGAATTAAATATGATGCACCAACAACAGAGAATGTTAAGAATATCTGAAGCATATTTGCATCAAATCCAAATATAAGCATTGCAAGTTTAAACTCTGCAAACATCAACCCCCATGCAATAGCCATAACAAATAATGCTGAAAAGAAATGTTTTTTATCTTTTTTATAAAACTTAATTATTAATTTTTCAATGTCAATTAACTTTCTTGTTACTTTCTCAAATTTTTTTAATCTATGTAATCTAAAGAATTTATAGATTGACATAATAAACCCTTTTTCATTTATCACTTGATATACGGCAAAACCTATTAACCCTAAAAAGATTAATGAAATTACAACAATAAGAAATTTTAGGTTATCTGGGAGAGCATAATTTAAAATTAAAATTATTGCACCAACAACAAAAAACAATGCTGAACCACTAAGCTCAAGACTTTTATCAATTATGATTGTTGATAAAGATACATGTGTTTTTAATCCATATCGTTTTAGTAGTGCCGCTCTTACAGGTTCTCCTCCAAGTTTTGCACTCGGCGTAATGTAACTAACACCATATCCTGCAAGATAAGATTTTACTAAATAGATAAATTTTATTTTATGTTTTTGTGATAAGAGAATTAATCTCCACCTATAAACAGAACAAAGAATCAATAATGCAGAAATAATAAAATAAATTATTATGTACCATATATTTGCACCCTTAACAATGTCAACAAAATCTTGTAGATTGATGTTCTTGAAAACTAACCAAAAAAGAAACAATCCAATAATTATTGGAATACTTATTTGAAGTACTAATTTAAGTTTTTTATTTATTGGCTTCTTTTTCATTCTAATAAAAACAAGTCATCTATTTTTGTTTATAAAGTTTACTGAGAATTTGCGTTTACTCCTAAATATAAATTTCTAATAGTGTCTGTAGCTACAACAGATTCATATGACTTTCTTTGCATTCTTGAAATTAGTTTCTTTATTGTTTGCACAATTGGAGAAATTACCTTGTGTTTTCTATTTAAATATATCTTATCATCTTTATTATTGCCTGCAATAAATTTTGCACCAGAATCATCATCCCAAACCATAATAAAAGGAATTCTGTTACTAGTTAAATAGAAAATTAACTTTTCCATATTGTTTATATATTTATTTTTTCTAAAACATTCATATTTCTGATTAAATTCCTCTTTTGGGATATTAAACAATAAAGTCTTCCCTGCTTCAAACCCCAATATCTTTTCTGCATTGGTATAAACTTTTATATCCTTTATTTTATAATTTCCTGTTGGAGTAACTATTAATTGTTGTCTAGTATTTTTCATCTCAAAAACACTATTACCCCCTAATTCTCTTGTCGTAAGAGTAAGGGGAGATTTTTTATTATTCAAGAAATCAACAATTCTTATTAGACCTACATTATCTTGATGTTGGTTTTTATTACTATACACTTTTCTTTTAATAGGAGAAGTACCATCATAATTAAAAAACACTCCCTTATTATCATTAATTTTATCAGGCACATGTAAGTGTATTTCATTCATCTTAATTAAGCAAAATTAATTTCTATTTATAAAACTTTCTTAGTTAACGCCTCAAAGGTAGTAACGTCGACCCAACCATTAGATTTATAAATAAATCCCCTTTTCTTACACATAATTAGCTTAGGCTGATGCGGCAAAAAATTTTGCTGCATATTAACTGTAAACGGTTAATATAACCAATGATTTATGATGCTGGAAACAGCGGAATGAGGGACTTAATTCTGGTCTCATAGTAATAAATCACTAAAACATAAAAGGTGAAAAAATGGAACAAGCATATGAAGCTATTGAATTAGCAAAAAAATCAGGAAAAATCTGTAAAGGTGCTAATGAAGTAACAAAAGCACTAGAAAAAGGAAAAGCAAAGTTAATAGTATACGCAAAAGATGTTTCCCCAGCAGAAATTGTAATGCATCTACCAATACTTGCAAAAGAGAAAGGAGTTATTTGTATTGAAGTAGGAAGTAAACAAGAATTAGGTGCATCAGCAGGTTTACCATTAGGAACAACCGCAGTTGCAGTTACTGAAGAAGGAGATGCAAAAGACATAATAAAAACATTATCTGCAAAATAGGTGATATAAATGGCAGATAACCCACAACAAAGGTCTAAACGACCTGCAAAAGAAGATAAAAAAACAGGAGTTCATTTCTCTCACGCAGTTCCTGCAATTGTAGAAGAGGTAACCGGAAGAACTGGAACAAGGGGAGAAGCAATTCAAGTTAGATGTAAAATCCTTGAAGGCAGAGATACAAATAAAGTTATCAGAAGGAATGTTCGAGGGCCTGTTCAAAAAGGCGATACATTAATGCTTAGAGAAACTGAAATTGAAGCAAGAGCATTAAACAAAGCAGGCAGAGGTCATAATTAAAATGGTTAAATGCAATTTTTGCGGAGAGCAAATAGTAAAAGGCACTGGTAAAATGTATGTTAAAGCAGACGGAAAAATATTTTATTTCTGCTCTAACAAGTGCGAAAAAAACCAGCTTTCTCTAAAAAGAAAAGGTAGAAACCTGAAATGGACTGAAGTTTCTGCAGCTGAGAAAAGAAAAAAGCAAAGTTCAGCTAAAAAGAAATGATAAAAATTTATTTTTTTATCCCGGTCTTTCCAGTGCAAAGAATTGTTGAGCATTATTATTTTTAATAGATACTAAGGTGTAAAAATATGATTGTATCAAAAATTTACAATTTTTGGAACACCAAAAAAATAAAAACAAATAAGGGTGATTTTTTTGATTGAAAGAACATTAGTATTACTAAAACCAGATGCAGTTCAAAGAGGAATCGTTGGACAAATCATAACTAGATTTGAAAATGCAGGACTTAAAATTGTTGGAATGAAAATGGTTTGGGCAAATGGGGACCTTGCTAAAAAACATTATTTTGATGTCGCAGAAAGACACAGCGAAAAAATATTAATGGCATTAGTTAAATACCTAAAAGAAGGCCCAATTATTGCAATGGCAGTAGAAGGTGTTAGTGCAATTTCATTTGTTAGAAAAATGGCTGGCTCAACATATCCAAATCAAGCAATTCCTGGATCAATTAGAGGAGATTTTGCACACATATCTAAAGACTATGCAAATGCAAATGATAAAAAAGTTGGTAATCTAGTTCATTCTTCAGCAAATTCTGAAGAAGCAAAATACGAAGTTGAATTGTGGTTTAAACCAGAAGAACTTCACACATACAAAACAGTACATGAAGTTCATGTAATGTAAAAATAATAATTAAATATAAGGTGATAAAAAAATGGCAAAAATGGTTGATAGGGTTACATCATTAATGAATAGTCCTGATCAAATAAGAAACATAGCAATTTGTGCTCACATTGATCATGGAAAAACAACTTTTTCAGATAATCTGCTTGCAGGAGCAGGAATGATGTCAGAAGAACTGGCAGGAAAAGCTTGTCAGCTTGACTTTCATGAAGATGAGCAAACAAGAGGAATCACAATTGATAGTGCAGCAGTATCTATGGTTCACAATGTTGAAGACAGAGATTACTTAGTTAATTTAATAGATACTCCAGGACACGTTGATTTTGGAGGAGATGTTACAAGAGCAATGAGGGCTGTTGACGGAGCAATTGTCTTATGCTGCGCTTCTGAAGGAATCATGCCTCAAACAGAAACTGTTCTTAGACAAGCACTAAGAGAAAGAGTTAAGCCAATTTTGTTTATTAATAAAGTTGATAGATTAATTAAAGAACTAAAATTAACTCCAGAAGCAATGCAAGAAAGGTTCACAAAAATTATTGCAAATGTTAACAAATTAATAATGGGTATTGCAGAAGAAGGCTATGGAGAAAAGTGGCAAGTTAATGTTATGGACGGATCAGTATGTTTTGGTTCTGCATTTCACAATTGGGCACTTAGTGTTGGATATATGCAAAAAAAGCATATTACTTTCAAAGAGATTATTGATGCATATGAAAATAACACTTGGAAAGAGCTTGGTAAAAAAGCACCATTACATGAAGTTGTACTTGACGCGGTTATAAGACACCTTCCAAGCCCTGTTGTTGCAACACCATATAGAATTCCCAAATTATGGCATGGGGATATAGAATCAGAAATGGGAAAATCCCTAGCCAAATCAAACTCAAACGGACCTCTAAGTTTTGTTGTCATTAAAGTTGTTATTGATCCTCAAGCAGGAGAAATTTGTATGGGAAGGCTGTATTCAGGAACAATGAGAAGAGGAGAAACTGCACACTTAAATGTTGCAAAAAAAGATGCAAGAATCCAACAAGTCTACATCTATAATGGTGCAAAAAGAGAAATTGTAGATAATGTTCCTGCTGGAAACATTATTGGTGTTGGAGGATTAAGAGATGCTTATCCAGGGGAAACTGTTACAATTGGAGAGCAAGAAGCATTTGAAAAAATAACACACATTTTTGAACCAGTTATTACTAAAGCCATTGAAGCAAAAAAGCCAAGTGATCTTCCTAAATTAATTGATGTTCTAATTCAAGTCTCAAAAGAAGATCCTAGTATTAAAATAGAAATTAACAAAGAAACTGGAGAACACTTAATGAGTGGTATGGGAGAATTACACTTAGAAATTATTGAAGATAGAATTAAAAGAGAAAAAGGTGTTGAAGTACAAACTTCCCCCCCAATAGTTACTTATAGAGAAACCATTATGAAAGAAACACCTGGGCCAGTTGAAGGAAAATCTCCTAATAAACATAACAAGTTTTATTTTGTTGTTAAACCAATTCCAGAAGAAATAAGAACTGCAATCAAAGACGGTAAACTTCATGAGGGAAGAATTAAGAAGAATGATCCTGCTCTATGGGAAGCTCTGATGGAAACTGGGATGGATGCTAAAACAACAAGAAAAGTAAGAGAAATCTTTAATGGAAACATGCTAATCGATGGTACAAGAGGTATTGTACATATTGGAGAAGTTATTGAAATGGTTATGGATATGTTTGAAAATGTAATGAAAGCAGGGCCTCTAGCAAGAGAACCGTGCCTTAATGTTCTAGTTACACTTGACGATGTAAAACTTCACGAAGATGCAATCCACAGAGGACCTGCACAAGTCTATCCTGCAGTCAGAGAAGGTATTAGAGGAGCAATGTCAGAAGCAAGACCTCTAATATTTGAACCATTACAGACTCTTAGATTTGAAGCACCTGTAGAATATATGGGAGAAATATCTAAGTTGATTTCTAACAAGAGAGGACAATTGTTAGATATGCAGCAAGAAGGTGCAAGTGTAACTGTTATTGGTAAAATGCCTGTAGGAGAAATGTTTGGTTTGGCCTCAGAGTTAAGAAGTGCAACTGGAGGAAGAGGTTCATCTTCACTAGTTGATCAAGCATTTGAAAAGTTACCTGAAGAACTGCAAGGTAAAATCATTAAGCAGATTCGTTCTAGAAAGGGTCTTGGTGATAATGAGTAATTTTTTGTTTCCGGTTTAACGGTGCCAATAAACTTTTGTTTATTGAGCATTTTTATAACTAACAATAAAAAAACTTACTTAAACACAGTTTGATTTCTATCTGCACCAACTGAGATAATTCTAACTTTGCAATCTGCAAATTCCTCAATAAACTCAATACTTTGTTTCAAACTTTCAGGAAGTTTATTATATTCTTTTATTTCAGATATGTCTTCATCAAATCCTGTAAAAGTTTTAAATTTTGGTTTAGAATTTTTTAAAATAGATAAATCTCTTTTGAAACTTTTTAGATTATCATAACCCACTACAAATTTGAATTCTTTTGCAAATCTTATAACATCTGTTTTTGTTAAGATAATATTAGGCCCATTAATTCCTACTGCATATTTTAATAAAAGAAGATCTGTCCAACCAGTTCTTCTAGGTCTTCCAGTTGTTGCACCATATTCATCTCCAGCAAGTCTTATTCCTACTCCTTGTAAGAAAGGATCATCAGAATTCATTAGTTTAATAATATTTTCATGGTAATGATTATATTTTATATTTTTATTTTCCTCTGTATAAGGAATATTATATTCTTTAAGTTCAGTTAAAATATTATAACCTGCTGCACAATATTTTTCTGATTTTATAGTATCAAATTCTGATGGAAAAGGTCCTGCACCGACCCTAGTCATATATGGGAACTTAACAATACCAAGAGGCAAATCAACATCTTTTGCAGATAAACCAACTCCTGCTGCAGTTCCATTTATAGAGCAATCAGATGAAGTAACATAAGGGTATGTTCCATACTCAATACTTAATAAAAGTCCTTGTGCTCCTTCTATTAGTATCTTCTTACCTTGTTTCTTAAAGTCATGAATTAATGATATTGTGTCTCTAATAAAAGGTTTTATCCTTTCTATAAAAGGTTCTAACTCTTTTAAGATTATTTCAGCATCAATTTCTTCATTAGGATATCTTTCTTTTACTTTCTCAATCTTTTGATTGAAAATATTATTATCAAGAAGGTCTCTAATCATGATTCCTCTTCTTGCAATTTTATCTGCATAGCAAGGACCAATACCTCTTCCTGTTGAACCTATTCCTCCTTTTTTTTGTGAAGCATTTTTCTTTTTATCTTTAGAAATATGATACGGGAGAATCACATGTGCATCCTCACTAATCATTAAATTTTCATAAGAAATATTCTCTTTTTCTAATTCATCTAATTCCTGAGTAAGAACTTTAAGATCAATAACCATGCCATTACCAAGAATATTTATTTTGTTTTTATGAGTAATTCCTGATGGGATTAAATGAAATACCCTCTTTTTATTATTAATAACAACTGTATGACCTGCATTATTTCCCCCTGTTCCTCTTGCAACAATATCTGCCCATTCTGAAAAATAATCAGAAAACTTGCCTTTGCCTGTATCTCCAAATTGATTATCAATTATTGCTATAGTTTGCACATTTTCTAGTATTTTATTTATCTGCATAGTTACACCCCAAAAATTCCATATCACTATTTATATAGAATCTATATAAAGTTTTCTATGCCCCCGGCTATTATGAAACCATCTGCGTCTGTGCCATTGTTTGCCTTATTTTTCTATTAAATAACCATTTTGCTTTTCCTAATGATTTTTTACCTTCACTGATTGC
>CAYZNE010000006.1:0-19539 GCA_964478955.1 uncultured Methanosarcinales archaeon | reverse complement strand
TTGTAAAACTTTGGCAAGCATCAGCATGAAAATAAACTCCATGTTATTTGCAACTATCACATAGGGCTTTTAGGTTTTGTATTGTTCCAATCTCATTATTACCATGAATTATTGAAACAAGAATTGTTTTATCTGTTATAGCTTTTTCTAAAACTTCTGGTCTGACAAAACCTTTATTATCAACATCTAAGTAAGTTATATTAAAACCCTGTTTTTCTAACCATTTGCAACTTTCTAAAATACAATCATGCTCAACCTTTGTTGTGATAATATGATTACCTTTGTCTTTGTTTGTAAATGCAATACTTTTGATTGCAAAATTATTAGATTCTGTTCCACCTGATGTGAAAATTATTTCTTTTGGTTTTGCATTCAGTGCTTTTGCAATAGTTTTTCTAGATTCTTCTAGTGCTTGTTTTGCTTCTTCACCTTTACTATGAGAAGATGAAGCATTACCATATATTTCATCAAAATAAGGTTGCATAGATTTAATTACTTCAGGATCAACCTTTGTTGTTGCACCAGAATCTAAGTAAATTTGTTTTGTCATTTTATTCAATATATTTTCTTTTGTTTCTATTAAATTTTGGATATGAGATTGCTAATAATGTTAAGCCTTTTAGGTTTTTATACTTAGTTCCTTTTGGCATAAGAACACAATCTCCTTTTTTTATGACTTGTTCTTTCCCATCAATAATACACTTTCCTTTTCCTTTAAGAACATAGTATGCAACATCACTCTCAGTATCAAAACCTGTTTTTATATCATCACCAACTTTCTTAACCTTTGCAATGCTAAAAACCCAATCTTCAGAATTAATTATATTTGTGACCTTAGTTGCACCATAGTCTTTCTCCTGTAAATCTTTAGACCTTATTATTCTTGCCATACTATAACAGAATGTGATACAACCTTTATATATTTGTTGCAAAAAGTGAAATAAGTTGATATATTAGTTTTGATAAGAAAAATTTGTCTTATACTTAAATGTTACTGGGGCAATTTTTGTGAACCCTGCCAATTCATCTTTAATCTTTTTAGCTTCGCTTGAAGATACTGTTGCATCATAAATAAATAATTTTCTTGATTCTATTTTTGCAAGAGATGCATTCATAATCACTGTTTCAAATGGATTTGAGGTTGAAATGATTGAGTGTTCTTGGTCAGTAAGTATTAATGCCGCCCAGATATCAGTAACAAATCTAGAATAGCTTTTTGTAGCAAATTGGTCATTCTCTTCTTTAAATAGCAGCCCTTCTGATGGTCCAATTTCTGAAACAATTTCTTGTAACTCTTTTAATCTTTTCTTGCTATCGTGATGTAAAGTTGCATAAAAAGATAGTAGTTGATTTACCTGTAAACTTGTTGCTGAAGTTCCTTCTGTAGAAACTTTGATTTGCATAGAATATCTGGTCTCATGATCACTTTTTTCTAAGAGTTTTTTTTTATGTTGTGCCGGTTTGATCTTGATTTCAAATTCTAGTTCATGTGTGGTTAAATATTGGAATAATTCTTCAGCTACTGCTGAATATGCATCCTTTAGTGTAGATGGTAATTTTATCTGTTCTAAATTCAGATCAAGATTTTCACGAATCGTTTTTTCTTTTGTCCTATCTTCGTGGTATTTCTTGATTTTATTTTCTAAGCTAGATAGTCTGTCTAATTTCTTTGCAAATTGAAGCATTTGGAATTGGCTCATAATTTATAGGTTGCTCTAATAGTTTATAAATTTTATTATTGTATTAACTCGCGAGTGGTGTTACATGCTAAACAACCTGCTAAACCAACCTAGCTTTCCTCTAACTTCAAAGTCAACACAAACACGATACTTTCTAGGTGAGTATTGTCCGCACTTAACAAGTTTCAGAATTTTAACTTTAAGATTATTTCTTTTTGCAGCTTTCAGAATCTTCTTTTTTGATTTATCAAACTCAGATTCATGCAAAAAATCATAAAAGTGAATAATAGTTCCTTTTTTTGCAAACCGAAATGCATCATCTAGAAAATCTTCTGCAGACTTAGGTAAGGGCATTGCAATTCTATCATAAACAATAGGTGCATTTATTTTCTTTAAATCAGAAACTTTTACTTTATGAACATCTGCATTCAACAAGTAACTATTTTTAATCTTATTTAATTTAATATTTTCCAAACCATACTTATGTGCATCAGGGTTTATTTCAATACCTGTAACTGTTTTTGCTTTTGTGTTTTTTGCAATAACACAAACATATGGTGCTGCACCTGAGAACATTACTAAAACATCTTCATTAGGTTTAACTTGTTCGTAGATTCTTTTTCTTTCAGTGCTTAATCTTGAAGAAAAATAAGTCTTTTCAACATCAAACTTTAATCTAACATTATTTTCTTTATATTCACAGATTTTTGTCTTAACACCTGCAAGATGCTTCATTTTCTGTGTTCTAAAAACACCACTGTGTTCTGCAGCTTTCTTAAGAACTGTTTTTATCTTAGGGTTGCTTTTTAACAAAGTTTCTGCAATAATCTTTTCTTTTCTAATTAAAGAATCTGGAATTTCAATTATTGCAATGCTTCCAAGAATATCATGTGCAGTCTTAACTACTTCCATCTCTTTCTTTGTTAAGACTTTACTTAACGCTTCTTTAAATGTAGGAATCTTTTGTTTAGCCATTTATCTATTAATATTATAATACCATTTAAAAAGATAACCACTCCCCAACTCAACGTAAAACTTATAAACATCTTATTATTGCATTATTTAATGCAAATTCTAAAGAAACACTTTCCATATAAGAAGATAAGACCTATGCAGGATGACCTTATGAAAGACATAAATGATGCAGTTATTAATGGAACTAATCTTATTGCTCATGCCCCAACAGGCCTAGGTAAGACCATTGCAGCCTTACTACCTGCAATCATTAAAGCAAAGAAAGATAATATGAAAGTTCTCTTCCTGACAAGTAGAAATACTCAGCATCTTCTTGCAATGAACACTCTGAGAAATATAAAATCTAAATTTGATAATATTGGTGTTGATTTAGTTGGAAGAAAACATTTATGTTTGCAATCTATCCCTAATTTTTCTGCAGGAGACTTAGCAGAATACTGTAAGTTGCTAAAAAAAGAAGATCGTTGTCCTTACTATACTAATTTTAAGAAGAAATCAGGAGCAATAACCATTGATGGAGAACTGGTTATTTCAGAATTAAAACCTCTAACACCAATGCTTTCAGATGAATTATATGAGTTCTCAGAAAATAGACAGGTCTGTCCCTATGAGGTCTCATTAGAATTAACTAAAGAGTCAGATGTTATTGTTGCAGACTACCAATTTATGTTTAATAGTCACATAAGAAAAATATTATTATCTAAAATAAATAAGAATTTGGGTGAACTAATTGTTGTTATAGATGAGGCGCATAATCTTCCTAACAGAATAAAAGATCAGGCTTCACATTATTTTACTTCTCTAATGTTAAAGGCTTCAATAAGTGAGGCAAAGAAGTTTGAATTAGAGGAAATAGCAGAACAACTTCATGATATGTTGTCTGTGCTTGAAAAGTTTTCTAAGCAAATAAAGTATGGTGAGACAGAGCAATACATAAAAAAAGAAGATTTCATCAAAGAGATAAACAAAATTAGGGACTACGATGAATTATTTGTTTCACTAGAGGTTGCAGCAGAACAAATTCGAGAAAAAGAACAAAGATCTCGTATCGGTGGTGTTGCAAACTTTCTAAATGAATGGAAAGGAAGTGATTCTGGATTCACGAGAATTTTAACAAAAAAAGATGACAAGAATATTATTCTTGCATACAAATGTCTTGATCCTAGTTTGGTAAGTAAAGAAGTTGTTAATAGCTGTTATTCCTGTATTATGATGTCAGGAACACTAACCCCCACTTCAATGTATAAAGAATTAGTTGGTTTTACTGAAGCAAAAGAAGAGATATTCAAAAGCCCTTTTCCCGAGGAGAATCGAGAGTTATTGATTGTTCCTAAAACCACAACAAAATATACCAAAAGAGATGAGAAACAGTATAAGGCAATTGCAACAGAACTAAAAAACATTGTTGAAAACACTCCTGGAAATGTTGCAATGTTTTTCCCAAGTTATTTTATCTCAGAAAATGTTAGCAAATATTTTTCTATAATGACTTCTAAAACTGTTTTTACTGAGGTTTCTCAGTTAACAACACAGGAAAGGGCTGATATCTTAAAAGGCTTTAAGAAATACAAGAATACTGGCGCTGTTTTATTAGGAGTTTTAGGAGGAAGTTTTAGTGAAGGAATAGATCTTCCTGGAAAAAACTTGAAAGCAGTAGTCATAGTTGGTTTGCCCCTGCAAAAACCAGACTTAGAAACAAAAGCATTAATAGATTATTTTGACCTGAAGTTCAAGAAAGGTTGGGATTATGGATATTTGTTTCCTGCATTTAACAAAGCACTGCAGGGTGCAGGCAGATGCATTAGAAGTGAAACAGACAAAGGAGTAATTATATTCTTAGATGAGAGATATATTTGGAGTAATTATAGAAGATGTTTTCCTCTAACATGGAAATTGAAAGTTTCTGTTAAACCAGAACGAGAGTTGCAGAAGTTTTTTAGTTAATTATAATTTTTAAGAATCCATTTAATATCTTCTTTTGCTTTGTTAATATTTCTCATTCCCTGCCCTACAGGATAATAGACTGGAAATACTTTAAATTTTTTATTCTTTATAGTCATAATTTCATATTTTTTTCTATAATCTGAAACTTTAATATTCTTTCCTAATGTAATAGAACTAACTTGATTGCCAAAAGTTATTATAATTTTTGGTTTAATTGAAAATATTTCTTCTTTGAATAATTCTAAATATTCTTTAAAAACACTATTTTTTAGAGGTCTTGCATCAATTTGTGTTGCTTTTGATAAGTTAGTTATATAGATAGAATCTTTTTTTACTTCTTGATAAATTTCTTTTGCAAAATTATAATCCCATTCTGTTGGTTTCCTTTTATTAATTTTGTCAAGAAACTTTTTGCTAAGAAAATTAAGTTGATTGAACATTTTCCAAACATTCTTAGTGCCTATCCATGGAGCTTTTAATCCTTTCCAATGTTTATGAGCGGAAGTGTTTTTTGCAGTTGGATTCATAAAAACTAAGAATAACTTAGGATTGTTTATTTCTCCTGCGCCATAAATTGCATCAAAATCTTCATGTCCGTGTATTTTTTGAAGATTATCAAATTTTTTTAAGAGATTTTTTATTTGCATAGAGCAATTAAAAGCAGGGAAATTTATAAATATTATTGTTTCAAAACATCTTCTTCTACAAAGTGCAGCTTGCCTGGGACAATTAGAGAATGTAGTGGTGCACCAAAGTCTTCTTTAAGAAGTTCTGAAGCTTTTGCATATTTTATTTTGCAGCCATCTCTTCCTATTCTTGCAACACCTATGCAGAAAGTATCAAGAGTAAAAACATTTTCTTTTCTTTTATCTTCAATCTTTAAAAGAACTTTAATAGCTTGTGCAATTGTCATGAATCTTGCATTCTGAGGATTATTCTTATTTTTAAGAATATCTTCTTTAGAAGGTTCTGCAGTTTTAATATCTAATAAACATAAGGTGTGCAAACCTAAACTTTTATTATCTTTAATCACATCATAAGGAGTTTCTGGCAGCCAATTATTATCTGCAAAAACAATGCTTGTTGTTTTGCCATACTTATATAATTCTAAACCAACTATTCCAACTGCATTTAGAATTGATGTGTTGTTAATGCTTTTAATTTTAATATTTCTTTTTTTAGCTCTTAGAAAAATATCAGTATGAGTTGTTGCACCAAACACATCTCCTATAACTAGAGATGCAACATCTTCTTTTTCTGCTTTGTCTAGAATCTCTTCTGCATTTTTTTCAACTAAGTTTCTATCTGCAAGAATAACTTCTTTACCATAAAGTTTTTCTAGATCTTGTTTAGTAGATTGCAAAATAGAAGTATAATTTTCAAGATAAACATACTTGCACTTTTTCACTGCATTTAGACCTTTAATAGTAATGTCTTCTGCATTATTAAGGCCAATACCAATCATATATAACATAAGCTAATAGAATCAGATTTTATTTATAAAATTTTATGTGTTGCTTTCAGGTATTTTGGGAATGAGTCAATTAATCCTGGCGCAAAAAGTTCCTTTGATGTTGTTAGTAGTTTTTTTAATTCTTCTATTCCAAACCATTTTCCTTCAGAGATTTCATCTTTGTTTAAGTTAAATTCATCAGTAAATTCTGCTTCAAAAATAACATCAAAGCTCTTTATTGTTTTGCCGTTTAACTCTTCTTCAAAATAATAATTAGTTATTTCTTTTAATTTTAATCCTTCAACCCCTAGTTCTTCAGATAATTCTCTTTTTGCTGCAGCAAAATAGTCTTCACCTTCATTAACATGCCCGCCTACTGATTGATCCCAGGTGTTTGGTGCAATCTTTTTAGTTGCACTTCTTTTTTGTAAATATATTTGGTTTTTATTATTAGTAATATAAATTCTAACTATTTGCCTAATGAGATTATTTTCTAATGCATAAGCTTTAGTTTCTGCTCCAATAACTTTATTGTCTTCATTTACTATTGAGATTTTTTCCATTTTACGATTTATTTAATATTTCTAGTCATATATAACATAAGCTTTAAGAATAATTAAGGATTTATAAAGATTTATGATAAAAACTCATGAAGGAAAAGCAGTAATTTATACTGATTCAGGGCACAAAGATAAGATATCTAAACAGTTAGAAGTATTTTATAATCCTGTTATGAAAGCAAACAGAGATTTAACTATTCTTTTCATGAAAACTTTCTACAAACTAAACAAAAAGAAACTAGCAGTTGGTTTACCTCTTGCAGGTTCAGGTATTAGAGGAATAAGGTTTGCACTAGAAGCAAAAGAGTGCATAAAAAATATTGAGATGAATGATTATAATCCTGATGCAGTAAAAAACATGAAAAAGAATTTAATATTAAACAAAGTAAAAATTAAAACTTTTAACAAAGATGCAAACCTATTTTTATTAGAAAACAAGGGTTATGATTTTATAGATTTAGATCCGTTTGGTTCACCAAACCAATTTCTAGAAAATTCTCTGAGAAGATTATCAAGAGGAGGAGTTTTATGTGTAACTGCAACAGATACTGCTGCACTCACAGGAACTTATCCCAGCACAACAAAGTGGAAGTATTGGGCAAAGTCTTTTCTTAATCCAGAAAAACATGAGCTTGCACTAAGAATTTTGATTAGAAAAGTTCAACTTATTGGTTCACAATATGAAAGAGCATTAACTCCGATGTTTAGTTATGCAAAAGATCATTATTACAGAGTATTTTTTGTTTGTAAGAAATCTAAGACCGAAGCATCTAAAATAATTAACAATCATAAAATATATACTCCTAATTTTTCTAAGCAAGAAGTTGGTCCTCTATGGGTTGGTCAGTTGCAAGACAAAAAAATACTAAGAGAAATGATAAAGAACCCAAATGAAAATAAACCCTTTCTAAATTTATTATTAGAAGAAGAAAAAGTAAACACAGTTGGGTTTATAGACTTGCATGAATATATGAAGAAAAAGAAGAAGCAAGGTCTTAGTCATAATAAGGTAATAGAGAAACTAAAAGAAAAAGGCTACAAAGCTGCAAGAACACATTTCTCTTACAAGGGTGTCAAAACGAATTGTGATGTAGAAAATATTAAGAATATAATAAAAAATAATTAACCCATTGCAAGGTCAACACTTGCAACTTCTGCATTAGAAACACCTTCTATCTCAGCCATCTTGTCTGCAACTGGATCTGAAGCAAAGTTCTCAGTCATTTCATACATCCCAATAACTGTTATTTCTTTTAATCCAAATGCAAGAGGTTTTATTTCATGAGCAACATTACCTTTTGCACCTGTTTCAGTTGCAATTGCTTTAGCTTTTTCAACTATTGCTTCACAATCTACTTCTGGTGATTTGGGCATTATTTTAAATGTAACTATTGCGTTTGCCATTTTATTTTAACCTCTTTAATTAGAACTAGTTTGGTCCTTCAAATCCACAATTTGGGCAAACATATTTTGATACTATTTCTCTGCAATTTTTGCATCTAATAATATCTGCTTTGCCACAATTAGGACATGTAAACTTTACTGATCCAACCACATTTGTTAGTGGTTTTCTACATGATATGCACTTAATTTCTTCTGCCATTTTATAGTTTAGGATAAAGATTTTCTTTATAAAGTTTTTGTATGAAAAACCTTTATAAATAAGTGTTATTGATATTGTCTTATGAAAAAAACCCCAGTTGCAATCATAGCAATAATCATTCTTTCACTGATTATTGCAGTATATGTGTATCCTCTCTTTCCAGCAGAAGTTGCAAGTCATTGGAATGCAAGGGGAGAAGTTGATGGTTATATGTCAAAGTTCTGGGGAGTTTTTCTAATGCCTTTAATATCAATTCTAATGTTTGGATTATTTTTATTTTTACCAAGACTTGATCCACTAAAAAAGAATGTAGCTAAGTTTAGGGGTTTTTATAACGAATTCATTCTATTTATGATTATATTCTTTTTCTACATTTTCATACTAACAATATTATACAACTTAGGAATTACTTTTAACATGACCTATGCAGTTCTTCCTGCAATAGCAATATTATTTTATTTCATTGGTATTCTACTAAAAAAGAGTAAGAGAAATTGGTTTATCGGAATAAAAACTCCTTGGACTCTCTCTTCAGATAGGGTTTGGGATAAAACACACAAGTTAGGATCAATCTTATTTAGAGTTATTGCAGTGCTTGTGCTGATAGGTTTATTTTTTCCAACTCAAGGAATGTTACTATTTCTCATTCCATTAATCGCAGCAGTACTTTGGCTCTACATATATTCTTATATTGAATATAAGAAAGAAAAACGGAAATGAAAACAAAAAAGCACAGATTAAGATTTTTGCTGATTTTAGTAATTGTAATATTCATTTGGCAGTTAATTATTCTTGCAAGTCAATTCAATGAATTTTTCTCTGATTTGTTATCTACTCCAACAGAAGAAACAGAACTTGTATGTTATGGAGACAACAAAAATTGTCAAATAGAAAAAGAGTTAAACACTCTTGTTAACATAAAAAGACAAGAATATAATTTGTCTAATTTAATTTTAGACTCTAAGTTATCTAATATTGCTCGTGAGCATAGTGAAGACATGATTTCTCGAAATTTTACTGCGCACATAAATCCTGATGGTTTAGATGTGAGTGCAAGAGGGGGGCTAGCTGATTACAAGTGCACAAAAGTTCATGGTCTTAGGATGGAAACAGGCCTTGCAGAAAATATTTATGAGACAACTCTTTTTGAGAAAGGGGTAATTCTTGGTGATCCTGCAAACCCTTTCTTTACTTGGTATGGAATGGATGATATTGCAACCAAAGCTATTAATGGTTGGATGAGTAGTGATGGTCACAGAGAGAACTTGCTGAATGCAGGTTACACAAGACAAGGTTTAGGTGTTGCAATCTCTGAAGACAATCAAGTTCTAATTACAGAAGTGTTTTGTTAATTGAGAAGTATCTTGTTTAGTTTTTTTAATGATTCTTTATTAGAATCCCATTTAAGAAGTTCTAATGCTTCTTCAAACGAACACCATTTAAATTCAGAATGTTCTTTGCAATCATTGTTAGAAATGTTTACTTCAGTTGCTTTATCAACTTCAATTCCAAAAACAAATTCGCTTAACCAGGTTCCCTTAGCATCTCTATACGCCCGATCATCAAACTGATGAAAATCAACATTTTTTATTACTCTTTTAATATTGGTTGCCCCTATTTCTTCTTTGATTTCTCTAATTGTGGTTTCTTCTAAAGATTCTCCATCTTCAAGTCCGCCTGTGAGTGATTGCCAGAATCCTCCTTTAGATGGAACTCTTTTTAGTAATAAGAATTCAAAAGAGTTATTTGTTTTTCTGAAGATAATACATTGAACTTGTATTGGTAACCTCATTTTAATAACTCTTTGCAAGATATACAGTTCTAGTTGCAGGTTTTCCGCAGACAATGCATTTGTTAAACTTCTTAGTTTCTCCTTTTACCCGAGAACCTCTAACAAAACTGCCAGTTTCTTTCTCAATTTTCTCTGCACAAGGAAATGCATCTTTATCTAGAGAACAGAAGCCACATCTAACTATTTTACCAGAATCAATAATTTTCTTTGCCTGATCAAAAGTCTCTGCATCCCGGATGTTTTCTTCGAATTTAATGTTGTGCAAGTCTTTTAGTTCTTTTGTGAAGTTAATAGCAAGTTCATCAACTGACTCTTTTAGTGAATCCATTGGAATAAATTCTTTCTTACCTGTTAATCTATTAACTATAACAACTTGATTTTTTTCAATATCTTTAGGGCCAATTTCTATTCTAATAGGCACGCCTTTAAGTTCCCATTCTGCATACTTCTCACCATTACTAATATAGTTTCTGTTATCTATCTTAATAGAGTATTTCTTTAGTTTCTTTTTTATTTCTGCAGCCTTCTTAAGAACAATTTCTTCTTTTCCCTTAAAGATAATAGGAGTAATAACAATTTGTAATGGTGCTAATTCAAAAGGTAGAACTAAACCTTTATCATCACCTAAAAGAGCAATCATTGCGCCATAAATTCTACTGATTGCAGGACCATAACAAGTAATATAACCTGGTTTTTCTTTTCCATCTTCATCAGTAAAAGTTACATTAAAAGGTTTAGAAAAATTAGTTCCAATTAAGTGAGTTGAAGGTAATTGTAAAACTTTACCTGTTTCCATAAGAGCATCTGCTGCAAAAGTTTTATCTGCACCTGGAAATTTATCCCATTGAGGTCTCTCAAAAAAGATAGTTGGAATAGCAAAGTTGTCTCCCAATGCCTCATAAGTTGTTTCCATGTCTTCAACTGTTTGTGCTTCAGCATCTTCTAGGTTTTTGAAAACATTGTGTGCTTCAATCCAATGGAATTCTCTACCTCTAAAAAATGGTTTAGTAGCTTTAGTTACTTCTGCTCTCCAAACTTGACATGATTGATATCTTTTGAAAGGAAGATCTCTGTAACTTCTAACCCAGTAAGAATACATTTGGTAGAGTGCAGTTTCACTAGTTGGTCTTAGTGCTAGCTTTTCTTCCATTTTGGTATTTCCATAGTGTGTAACCCAGAATACATCAGGTGCAAACCCTTCAACATGATTTGCTTCAATCTCAAAATTCTTTTCAGGAATTAAAGAAGGCATGATTAATGGAAGATGTCCTTTTCTTTCAAGAATATCTTCAAATATTTTATACATCTTTTTGATTGTGATAGTTGACCAGGGTTGATAGCAAACAAATCCTTTAACATTGTATCTCATATCTGCTAACTCTGCTTTTTGAACTAGTTGATTATACCATTCATTGAAATCTTCTGATTTCTTAACAGTTATACCTTTTCCCTTATTTTCTGCATCTTTTACCATCTTACCACATAGATGTTATATTATTTTTATAAAGGTTATGCTGTTTAATTTACAAATCTGCCTCTAATATTAAAGTATAGTCTTTGAATCCATTACTTCTATAGAATTTTATTGCTAATTCGTTTTGTGCCGTTGCTTCAACCCTCAATTTACCAACATTTTTCGTTTTGCACCAATCAATAAACTTTATATACATTTTTTTGCCTATACCTTTAGATCTAAACTCATCCAAAACCAATGTACTCTCTAGTTCTGCAACGATTGGTAAGTGTCTATACTTTTCTGCTTTGGTTAACCCGCCACACAAGTAACCGACAATTTTATCTTCAACAACTGCAACTAGAACACAACCATCATCTTTAGAAATTCTATCTTTAAAATATTTAGTTCCTTCTTCTCCAAAAGTCCAATTTAAATTTAGTAGAGGATCATATTCTTTATGCTCTTTCTCAAACAGTTTAAGATTTAATTCTTGAACTTTTTGTAAGTCTTCTATTGTCGCATTTCTTATTATAACATCCATTGTAAGTAAGATAAATCAGTTAAAATATATAAAGTTTATCATAGAAAGGTTTTTATACTCTATTGAATTCTGCTCCTTCATGGAAGAAGTAACAAAAAGTCCTAGCATCTTAAATATGCTCACTATGGCTAAGAATAGTTTAGAAGAAAGTTTATTTCTTAACTCTTTAGTTCTATCATTGCCAAGAAATAGTTATTTAATGCATCAGGTTATGACAAACGTAAATGCAGGTATAGCTGAATTTCTTCCAAAAATCTACATCGGGTTTGCACTAGAAACTAATTGTGTCGATTCTTTTTTGAGTGGGCGATCTTTTGTTAATCTTCCTGAAGATATTTATAATTTTAATATTTATGTAAAGCTTCCTCCTTGTGGTTTTCAAGGAGATTTTCCACTTAATTTTGATGATTATTGGAATGTAGAGATTAATGTTAAGCCATACAAAGGGGAATACTTAGAAATTCTCAGAGGATTAGATTCAAAAATTAAGAATCCAAGTAAATTAGATTATTCTATTGATGTTGTTGTTTCAACAAGAGATGATTTAAAGAAAAGATTAGCTTCTTAATTCACATCATTCCATCATGTTCCATAGAAGGCTTCTTCCCAGATGCAATAACATCATCTATACGTAGAATCATTATTTTAGTTCCTTTAAATGTTCTAACCTTTTATTAGCATCCCTTGAATTAGAAAATTTCTTCCAGAATATTCTTGAGAGCCATTCTGCCCAAGTCTTATCTTTTATATTATAAAATATGAATTTCTTTTTATTTAATTCTTTTATCTTTCCTGTCGGTTCTTTTACTTCTTTTAGTCTAATAACTTTTCCGTCAATTATAAATCCCCTGATGGGATGGCTATTATGTCTAATTTCTATTAGGTTTTTACCGTATTTTGAATTGAGTGATAAAACTTTTTCTATATTCTTTTTTCCTGCAAGATCTACTCTGCATAATATTTTTATTTTTATTTTATTTTTTATGAGTTTCTCAAAAATACTAAAAAGTTCTTTCTTTTTATCCTTGATGTTTATGAATGATAAATTTCCTGAGAAAAAGAGTATTTGTTTTTTAGCGTCTAAAAGAAGTTTATTAAATTCATCCACATTCTCTTCTTCTTTATTATAGATTAAACTTTTTCTGTTGTTCTTTGGTGCATATTGAAATATATCAAATGCTGAAAAGTCTTCTTTCCTTTTGCATAGAAATATTTCTTGTTCTAATCTTTCTTGAAATATGCAAGGGGATACTTTCTCAATAGATGCCCAAAAGACAATCTTAAGTGCTCCCCTTGTTCCTCCTCTAAAAACCCTTGTTGAGATTGTTCCAAAGTTCTTTTCTATTTCTTCTATATATCTGTCTGCAGTTCTCCAGTTTTTCCCTATAAGCTTTGCTATTTCTTGAATGTTTCTTGGCTTTGAGTATACAAACTCTTCTATGTTATTTATTGTTTGTGAATCAAGCATAATTTTCTAAAGTCTTATTGATATATAAACCTTGTTGTTTTATACAACACTATGGACAAATAATATACAGAAAGATATATCAGTAATACAACACCATATAAGTATAATGAGGAATCGTATAAAATTAATTGATCATATTCAGATACAAAAAAACCATATTAGAACATTAAAAAAAGAGTTAACGGTTTTTGAAGATGTTAGCTTAGAAGTAACTGATTTAGAAATAGAAATAGAGTTAGTACCTTTTCAGGATATTAATCCAAAAACTGATTATCTAGATATAGAGAAAGGGGTTAATTTTGATAATAAGATTCATTTATTTCGTGATGATTATTTTTATAGGTTTCGCTTCTTTTCTCAAGATTATTCTCTTGCTAATAATTTTACTATACTAAAACAATTTAGTAATTGTGGCGGGCAACATTGGCCTGATGGAGGATATTCTACAAGTAGTTATTATCTTTATCCTCAATTTTATTTTACAATAAAAAATAAAGAAAGAGATATTCCTGTATTAGTTCAACATGAAGATTTCATAGATGATAAAAAGATTAGACTTATGGGCAGGACTATCACAACGGCAAGTAGAGATTATAAAGAGTATGAAGCTAATATCTCTGATTTTATTGATTCTAATAAGGCTCTAACTTACTTTAAAGAGAAAGGTGTTAAGGATTCATTAATGATTAAACTTGAAGAAAAAATAAAAGAAATTAAAAAATATAGCTTTTAATGTGTTCACATCATACTCTCATGATTAGGAGAAGGTTTCTTCCCAGATGCAATAACATCATCTATACGTAGAATCATTATTGCAACTTCTGATGCAGAACTTATTGCCTGCAGTTTTATGTTTAGTGGTTCTATAACCCCTTTCTTGCAAGCATTCATAACCTTTCCAGTAAAAACATTTATCCCTGCATCTTTTTCTTTTGCTTGATGAGCAGATCTAAGTTCTGCAAGAACGTCTATTGGATCAAGACCTGCATTCTCTGCAAGTGTTCTTGGGATTATCTCAAAACTCTCTGCAAAACTTTGCACTGCAATTTGTTCACGGCCTTTTCTGGTAGATGCATAAACTCTTAATAATCTTGATAGTTCCATTTCAATTGCACCTGCACCTGTAACAACTTTATTGTTTTTTAGTGCAGAGACGATGTCTCCTATTGCATCTTCAAGCGCTCTTTTTATTTCATCAATAATGTGTTCTGATCCTCCACGGATTAGAATAGTTACAACTTTTGAACTCTTTGCCCCTGTTATGTAGATCATTCCATCATCATTAACAGTTACTTCTTGAACATTATCTGCATTTCCTAGTGAATTTTTATTTATGTCTGAAAGTTTTGTTATTATTTTTGCACCTGTTGCTCTTGCAATACTTTCCATGTCTGATTTTTTTAATCTTCTTGCAGCCATTATTCCTTTTTTAGCTAAAAAATATTGAACTAGGTCGTCTATTCCTCTTTGGCATAGAACAATGTTTGCTCCTGTTGAAGATATTTTATCAACCATATCTCTTAATTGTTTTTCTTCCATGTCTAAGAAGGATTGCATTTTATTTGCATCATTTATTGAAATTTTTGCATCAATTTCTGTGTTTTTTATTTCAAGAGCAGAATCTATTAATGCGATTTTTGCATTCTTAATATTTTTTGGCATATTTCCATGACAAACTTCTTTGTCAATAACAATTCCATTAATAAGTTGAGAATCTTCTATACTTGCACCAGTTCTTTTTTCCAGTCTTATGTTTTCTTTTAGTATTTTTGCTTTGTTACCATGATTTTCATCTACAGCTTTTATTGCTTTTTGCACCAGGTCTGCAAGTATCTCTTTTGCACCTTCTGCACCTTTTCCTGTCATCGCAGTTACTGCAATATTCTTAATATCTTTTTCTTGTATGTTGTCTGCTAGTTTATGTAGAATTTCAATAGATTTTTCTGCAGCTAATTTGTATCCTTTTGTAATAACAGTTGGATGAATTTTATCATCTAATAATTTTTCTGCTTTTGTTAATAGTTCACCTGCAAGAATTACTGCTGTTGTTGTTCCATCACCAATCTCTTGTTCTTGAGTCTTAGCAATTTCAACAATCATGCTTGCAGTTGGATGTTCAATCTCCATTTCACTTAGTATTGTGACTCCATCATTAGTAACAGTAACATCTCCAACAGAATCAACAAGCATCTTATCCATTCCTTTTGGGCCTAGTGTTGTCCTAACGATTTCTGCAACAAGTTTTGCAGCTAGAATATTAGTTCTTTGAGCATCTTTGCCAGCTGTTCTATCTGAATCTGATGGCATTATATGATTAGCATTATTTGACATGTTTAAAAACCCCCTAGGTATTAGAATCCTCACAAATTTATATACTTTGCTATTAGGTATTTAAATACTCTATAAGAAAGATTTTTACTTATTATTGAATAATGCAAGAATTCCAGCCTTCAAACTCTCAGGATCTGAGATTTTATTGTGAATATATGGATTTATTAACACCCTTTTATTTGATCTAACATCAATAAATATTAATATTAGATTTTCAATAAGAAATTTCTTCCAATTTTTTATTAAGAAATCAATATTTGTTTGTGAATATGCACAAATAACAAACCTTTTTTTATATTTTTTAATATCAGATAATTTGTCAAAGATTTCATCTTCAAAAACTGCACTCACAAATGCAATATCTTTCCGATCTTTATATTCTAGAATAAGTCGATCTTTTTCTTTATTTACTTTCTCAAGTTTTTTCTCAAAAATATCTCTATGCTTAAAATAGTGCTCTGTCCATTCAAATAAGTTTTCTGCCATATTACTTTCTCTTTATTTTCCTTTTTATCTTTTCAAGATGTTTATTCATTTCTATTTCATGTTTTATGATGATGTATGCAGGGAAAATAGCAAAACTTATTTTATATATAAGAGCATAGGTGATTGCAGAAGCGTTTATCTGGAAAATATCTATAACCACTTTAAGTGCACTATAGCTTACAATCAGTAATGTAATAAATAACAATGCATTACTCCATAATCTGTGGTGCTTGTCATTATAATCTTCTAATGTTGTAATTGAGTGAATAGTAAGACTTCCAAATATTAATCCAACAAGTATTGTTAAGATTATTGACATTGTTTTGTCTGTTAGAGAAATTATTGGTGTTAGAGAAATTGATGTAACTAGAATTATTACAAAGAGATAAAATATGTTACTCCAATAGTTGAATAAGTCTCCTTTTGGCTTTTTCTCTTTTATTTTTTTAAGAATATCTGTTCCTTTCTTAATCTCCTCTTTTGTCCATGCTCTTTCGTGCATTGCTTTGATTAGTTTTTCATGATACATATTCTAAATCAATTATCTATCTTTATAAATATTATCAATAGTAATATCTGCCACCTTAAGCTTTGTAGCACATACTTTTATTCCTTTATAGATACACCACAATAAGACTATAATTTCCTTAAACTTTATAAATGACTCTTTGCAGTTATGTGTTAGAGGGTGAGCATGGTTAATTCAAGTTTCGGTAAGTGTTATTATTCAGTTGATAGAGAAGGTGAGTCTGTAGTTCTTAGTGTAGATTGTGATTCTTACTTAAAAGTCCCGAGTTTAGAAGATGACCCTGTTCTTATGTCTCACACTTGTGATCAATTAATAAAAAACAAAAATGTTTCAAGAATAAGATTTTCTCAGAAAAGAGACTATGAATATGGTTATGAAGAAACAAAACTTCTCAAAGAAATAGCTTTTTTTTATAATGATTTAAGTAGAAAGCCAGAGCTTTTTGCAATACAATCATATGAAGGAAGAGCCCACCTTGCATCTGTGAGTAGGTGGTTAATTGAAATAAAAAATATTGTCATAGTTCAATTAAAATCTGATCCTGTTGGTGCTTTTGTTCACCTAAGGTATATGCATAGAGATATGAAGATTGCAAATGACAAGGCCCTAATACTTGATGAAAGAGATGAAATTGAGCGGGTTATGATTTTTGTAGAATCTCTTATTTCTCAACTTGAACAATTGCAATTAATAAAAATTGTTAAGGATGATATTGCAGGTCATGAACCTGGAAATAGAGATATTTACAAGAAAATTCTAAATCCTATAATTAAGCCAGATTTTATGTTCAGTAAGTTAATGGCTCTTTACCCAAAGAACTCTATAGAAAAAGATAATTATAGTGTTGGGGATAATGAAATTGTTTTATTTGATATTCCTGATAGTATTCAACCAATGTACCATGTTCTTCCACCTGAATTTAAATTAAATGAAGAAGAATACGAAATCTTGGATCTTGCAAGAAAAATAATGTCAGAGCATAAACCAAAAGAACAAGAATTTGTTGACCCTGAAAGAATGCGAGAAGTATTTTTTAATGTGGGCCATGATCTTATTCTTGATTTAGCAAGTTACAAAGGAATTAAATTAAATAAAGAGCAAACTATTGACTTAACAAAAATACTTGTAAGATATACAGTTGGTTTTGGTTTAATAGAAGTTTTATTAGAAGATCCAAAAGTTCAAGACGTTGCAATTAATGCTCCTTATGGTAGTGGACCAATATATCTTGTTCATGAGGATTTTGATGAATGTATAACAAATATAATCCCCACAGAAGCAGATGCAGAATCATGGGCTTCAAAACTTAGAATGATTTCTGGAAGAAGTTTAGACGAAGCAAACCCCATTCTTGATACTGAAATATTAATTCCTGGTGTTGCAAGCGCAAGAGTTTCTGTTGTCACACAACCACTTTCTCCTGTTGGACTTTCATATTCTTTTAGAAGACAAAGAGATAAACCATGGACAATTCCTTTATTCATTAAAAATAGAATGATATCTCCTCTTGCAGCTGGATTAATGAGCTTTTTTATCGATGGTAACAGAACACTGCTTGTTGCAGGAACAAGAGGTTCTGGTAAGACTTCTTTTTTAGGAAGCGTTTTAATTGAAATTATGAGAAAATTTAGAATAATAACTGTTGAAGATACTTTAGAATTGCCAACTCCTGCACTCAGAAGATTGGGCTATGATGTTGTTGCACTACAAGTTGCAGCTGCACTCTCAAAAGATAGTACAGAGTTCACTGCAACAGAAGGTATAAGATCAACTCTAAGACTTGGTGACTCTGCACTATTTGTTGGAGAAGTTAGAAGTAAAGAAGCTGTTGCGTTATTTGAAGCAATGAGAGTTGGTGCAGGTGCAAATGTTGTTGGTGGAACTTTCCACGCCGATAGTGCATTTGGTATTTATGATAGATGTGTAAATGCAATTGGTATTGCAAATAATTCTTTTAAAGCATTAGATCTTGCAGTAATTGTAAACCCAATTAAGAGTGCAGATGGTCTTCATAGATGGAGAAGAATTACATCTATTACAGAGGTAAGAAAAGATTGGAAGTCTGATCCCCTATTAGAACATGGTTTTGTTGATTTAATGAAATACTCAACTGAAACTGATATGCTTGAACCAACAGATGCTCTTATTAATGGTGATTGTCAACTTATAAAAAATATTGCTGGTAACATAAAAGAATGGGCTGGTGATTGGGATGCAGTTTGGGAAAACATTCAGTTGAGAGCAGATACAAAAGAATATATTGTTAAAGTTTCTATCGACAATAATCTTCCAGAAATATTAGAAGCAGAGTTTGTTATCCTTTCAAATGATGAGTTTCACAAAACAATAAATGAAGTTAAGAAACTTGGTAAAGATATTGATTCTGATAGAATTCTTACAGTCTGGAAATCTTGGCTTGATAAAGAAGTTCATAAAATCAAGATGAAAAAAGAGAGTGAGGAAGTTTAGGTTTGTTTGTTTATCTGCTTGAGGATAATATTTTTCATTTCTGAAATTTTATTTAATTTAACTTACTCAACACTTCTTGTTCAAGTGCAGATATTCTTGTGTCTCTTTCTTTTCTTAATTGTTGTTCAGCTTCTTCATGGTTTTTGTTAGCTTCTAAACTTTGTTTGAATTTATTATTAATTAATTTCTTATTTTTCTCTAAAAAAAAATTATATTGATTTAATGTATTACTTACTTGAATTATAGACTTTAT
>CAYZNE010000005.1:16298-20990 GCA_964478955.1 uncultured Methanosarcinales archaeon | reverse complement strand
AAATTCGTTAAGAAAAATATTGCTTTCTGCAGTTGGAAATTGATTACTAATGCTTGTTCTTACTAGATTTACCCCAAGAAATAGTATAATAAAAAGCACTATGCTAATTAAATTCTTATTCTTTATTAGGAATTTCCAAAAATCAAACTTTTGTTTCATCACTTTCATCAAAAATCTCCTTGTTTATTTCATTTTCTTTTTTTATTGTACATAATCTTTTATATATTTTGCTGCCATCATTATATACTTCTGAAAAACAGTCGCCTTCAAAGTTTAATTCTATTGCAGGTTTTAAATTAGGAATGCTTTTTTCAGATAAAAATATATAATCTACCTCATACAGGGTTAGTATTCTTGTTGCTTCAGTGCTTAGTGTTAGTGAGAAAAATCTATTGTTATCCTTTATTTTATTTCTAAAATTTATATTCGAATTGTCACTATCTAAAATATTCTTTCTTTCTGAAAAATATGACACGGTATAGATTTCATCTACAGAACTTATAATTGTTGAATCTTTTTCGGTGTTTTCTTTTGCCCATAACAGTGCATTAACATCATTTTGAGTTGGGCTATTGTGTGTTTCAATAAGTGAATTTGTTACGCTAGGTATTACTGAAGTAATTATAAATATAAGTACTATTAAATATAAAATTATTAAATATAATTTTTGCACTCTACTCTTATCAAAAAAGCTTCTAAACTCTTTTAATGTAATTGCTGAACAAATAGTAAGACCGAGACCTATAAGTGAAAGGGTAAAGTTTTGTTCAGTAAGATTTAATATTAAGAAGATTATTGATGTTATTATAAAACTTAGAACAAAGATAACTCTTCTGTTTGGTTTTTTTGTAATTATATAATATATCCCAATAATTCCGAGAATGATTGGTATTATTCCAATTAAGGACAATGATTGAATTCCTATTACTTCTTTTGTATTCGTAACTACCGGATGCAAAAAGAATAAGAACCCTTTTTCCATTATTGCTTTTTTATATATTATTACATATATCCATCCTCCGAGAATTAGTGAAAATATGAATGTTTCTATCTCGCTCATATAAATCTTCATTTTTTCTGCCGAGAGCATTATAAAGTAAACAACAAATGTTGCAATAAATATTAGTGAAAGCGGACTTATCAAAACAAGAATTATTAAACTTATAATAAAGTGTCTGATGAATTCTTGATTATTCATGCTCTTTGTAAAGTAAAGTAATGTTAGTAAATACATAAATATGCTTACGCCTGAACTTGAGAAATTATTTGTTAAACTTTTGAATATAATAGGTATAAATCCTGAAAAGAATGCTGCGAGAATAGCCGCTTTCTTATCTCTTGTAATTTCTAGAGTGATATGATAAACAAGTATTACTATCGAACTGAGCACTACACTAATTATTATTTTTGCAGCTATTTGTAAATTCATAAATAATCCAAAGAAAGATAAGATATAATCAACTAAAGGTATTGCTGCATTATCATAAAAATAGTTTTGCATTGTGGGACTCCCAGTTGTTAGAATATCCTTTGCTTGTTGTAAATGAAAGTATGATTCTTGATTTAGTGTTGTTGTTTGAAAAGAAATTATTAGTTTTATAAGTAGTACTAGAACAAATATTGCGATAATAGCTATCTTGGTATTTTTACTCTCTTTAGACATAATATGATTTAACAAATGAGAATTTAAAAACTTTTATATATACTTTATATTTATATCTTATAAAAAAGGTGTGAATACTACAAATGAACAGGAAATTTGCTAGGGTCTTGAAAAATATAAAGGCACAGATGACTGTATTTATTGTTTTAGGGTTTGTTATATTAATAATTTTTATGATGCTTTCTCTTGTTGCCCAAAGCGTAAAAAAAACAAGAATTCAAGGTGAAGCAAAAAAAGCATTACAGTCATTTGTCGAAACCTCAACTATCCAACAGTATATTCTTTCATGTGTTGACATTGTTCTTGAAGATGGAATAGAAAAGATTTCCTTGCAAGGCGGGCAGATTTATGACTATCAATATAATGAGTCGGGGTTTGGAATAAACACCTCTGAGTTTGTTATGGGTGAGGAGTATATTACTGTAAATCTTAGTGCCCTACCATTAGTAAACAACCCTTATGTTAATGAAACAAATAAAACTATTAATATTAGTTATGCTATGAAAATGTCAAATAATTCTGGTAACTTACCATATCTTCCTGGGTCTTCAAAGTATCCTCCTATTTACCCTTTTCCTTTTAAGTCTTTAGATTATCTAAACGGGTTTAATTATTTAGGTTCTCTTTATATTCCAATGTTAGAGGGATTTTATGGTGAAGTAATAATATCTAAACTTTGTGTGGCTCAACAGGATTGTGGTGTAGAGGATTCAGCACGTTTTAATAATTTTAACACAACAACTTTTGAAGAACAATTAGCATCTTACCTAGAAGTTAAAGTGCAGGAATGTGTTAATTTTACTTATTTTGAAGAAATGACCCCTCATACAATTGAGAGAGGAAATATCACTGCAGAAGTAATATTCTCTGTTGATAGAGTTAGTGCAGTTTTAGATTATCCGATTACACTATACTGGAGAGGTGCAGAACCTGTGACTGACATACTAAAATTTAATAAGAATAAAAATATTAGATTGTCAAAATTATATAAGCTAGCTCACACAATATTAAAATATGAATCATTTGATTTATTTTTTGATCCTATAGACTATAAATCTATCTTTGATTTGTCAGTTTTTTTTAGTTGTAGAATGCCTGATGGTTCTAGATGTTACGATCGTAAGATAAGTGTAACAAAGATTCCAAATGTCTGTGCTGATTGTGATAATGCAAGGTTTGATGATCTCATTGTTATACAAGATAGTTCTTCAAAAATAAATGGTGTGCCATTGCAACTTCAACTTTTGATTGAAAATAGAAGACCTGCCCTAGATTATATCTCACTTTATCCTTTAACAGATATTGATATTATTGTATTTGAAAATCAAACTCTTGACCTAACTCCTGAAGCATATGATCCGGATAATACAAATGTTTGGTATGATTATTCAGGATGGAGAGAAAATTATTGGACTTGGTTTGATAAAACACTTTGGTTTCTTGATCCTCCAATTGATCCTGTTAATTTTGATTTTTCAGATTATACTTCACAAAGTCCATTATTAGGCTCACCATATTTTACTCAAGATTTTACTCCTGAACCCCATAATTGGACAAATTCACAGGAATTTATTAATACTGAACAAAATGCAAGTTGTTATATTGAATATGGTGACCTTGGTTTGCATAAAGTTAATGTTACTACCTGGGATGAAGAAGGTTTAAAAGATTGGCAAGAAGTAAGAATACTTGTTAGAGACCTTCCAAAAGCAATTGCTAATGGTAGTAATAATTTCTCTGATATTGGTGATGCAAATGCTTCTGTTGAAGATCCATATATTTTAGATGCTTCTCTATCTTACTCTGTAATTGGAGAACTTGCAGATGAATTCTGGTATCACTGGCATGAGTTTATTGAACCAATTAATATTCAGACAAATGATTTGATAACTATTTTACCTAATGTTGATTCTTATGATATTTTTAATATATTAAATTTGGTTTTTAAGAATGAGAAACTAAGTGGTCAGATAAATAGGGCTGCTGTTGTTAGTTTAGCTGTTGGTTTACTAATGCCTGATGGTTCAGTTGTTTATGGTGAACCAGATTACCTAAATCTTCAAGTGCATCAATGTTTACCTCATATTAATGCAGATAATCCACATACTCCTTATCCTTATAATGTTACTCTTGGTTTTCAGGCAACACATGCATGTTGCAGTAATGGAACTGATGGATTTTTATGGGGTGAAAGAAAAGATGATACATCAATTTGTTATAATATTACAGAACATGCTGCACTAAGATACTTCCTCATTGATGAGCATTATGATGATTGGTATGCTCCTGAACCTTACCTTGGTATTGGTACTCCTAATTATTTTGATTATCCTGGGCCAACATTTGGAGTTGAGGAGAATAATGTTTTTACAAGAGAGTTTAACAGGTCTTGTGATTCAACAAGAGGAAATATTTGTAATGGTTCTGGTACATATCAACTTATTGTAGCACATGACTGTAATTATACTTTACTTCCTCATCAAGCTGAATCTTGTTATGGTCCTCCTGTTGATTATTTTTTAACATCTGAAGTTAGTGGAACTGCAGATGGCTGTGTTGTTTATGAAGAAGGAAACACTTTTGAAAAACTAAATCAAGGATTGTCTAATTCAAGAGCTTGTTCAGGTGGGTCTGCGTGCTATGGTGTTAGTGATTTAGTAAATAAGCCATTGTTCAAAGATGATGAAGAGGTAGTATTTAGGACTGCAGAATCTGTTGGTAATGATCCTGCAAATATAATAAATTGCACCCAAGCATTTTGTTCAGGAGAAACATATACTGGTACTGACCCTCTGGGTAATTGTGCAAATGTTTTAGGAGTTGACTGTTCATGTTCAGACAATTGTTATGGTGATCCTGCTTGTAATACCCATGATCCTGGTTATAATATACCTCCAACTCTTAATACTTGGTGCGATATTTCTTGCACTGCTCAAGATTGTGGGTTGTATAACTTTGATTCTGGTGTTTACTCTTGTTATGGTCAATGTTCTGATAGTAACGATTGTTTTGGAGATTATGTCTGTGAT
>CAYZNE010000005.1:0-16198 GCA_964478955.1 uncultured Methanosarcinales archaeon | reverse complement strand
TAATCAATTATAATTATATTAAAGGGGGCGCAGAATGACTTCATCAAAACAAATATTACTAACAATTCTCATATTTTTCATAATAATTTCTTCGTCTGGGTTTGTTGTTGCATGTGCCAGTAATTCAACCCAGTTTGGTACTGAATACTTTTGTTGTCTAGATTTATGTGTTATACCATATTATCCTGGTGTATGTGAATTAGTTGTTGCATGTCAAGAGCAAACTCCTACTTTTGTTAGTAAAGCTTATGCAGATGCTAATACTCTTGAAATTAAAGAAGCTTGTGGTGTTTGTGTTGAATCTATTAGTGCAACTCAAACTTGTAATACTCACGATTTAGGCGATTATTCTTGTGGTGCTGATGATTGTGAAAACCCAGATGGTCAAACTCCAGCACCTCTGGATGGTTGTACTTTTGATGAAATATATGTTTTTGAATATTATTATTATTGTTTAGTTAATGAATCAGCAACTCAAAGTGTGAATCAAATTTCAAACTGTGATGAAATACCTACTCCTCCAGATGAGTTTAATATTTATGGAACTCTTGAAATTGATGCAGGTAGTATTTATTCTTTACCTTTAGAAACTTTTGTAATTGATTTTGATGGTGATTATTCTGATTATTTAATTAATTTAGCTGGAAGTTTTGAGATTATTGGAGTTGCTTCTGGTAATTATCTTTTAAGTTTTACAAATGCAGAAATAAGTGAGGATGAATGTATTAGTTGTAACTCACCACCTCAAAGTGTTTCTGTTGTTGATGATAATGTATATATTACTGATAATATAATTGCAACTTGCATAATTGTAGATCCAAATGTATGTTCTGGTTATACCCCCCCTCCCCCACCTGATGAATGTACTGTAGAAGGAGAGTGTAATCCTGCAACAAACTCTATCTGTGAGAATGATTCTTGGGTAGGATATGATCTTTCTCTTCCATCTAATTTTAGTTATTATTGTGATGAAGATAGATGTGAAGCTTATGATCCTGAATGTACTGATTTAACTTGTCAGACAAGCATTATTTGTGATGGTGTCTGTCCTCCAAATTGTTGGAGTCCTACTGAAGATCCTGATTGTGGTATTGGTGGTTGTAATTTTACTAATACTTATCATCGATGGTGTAACCAAACTTTAGGTGATTGGATGGAATATGATAATCCTCTTTCCCCAGACTTTTATTGTGATGTATGTTCTCAAGATTGGTTGGTTTGTGGAGGAGGTGACTGTGGTGATGGTGTTGTAGAACCTACTTATGGAGAGCAATGTGATTATGGTAATGGTAGTGGAGGATGGCATACTATTTATGGAACAGGTACTCAGCTATGTGTAATTGAAGAGTGTTCACCTCCTGCAGATCTGACAGGTTGCACTTGTGACATTATCCAGGGTATATGCGGTGATGGAACTTTGAATCCAGGAGAACAGTGTGGTGAAGAAGGTCAAGAATGTGGTCTTGGTTATGAGTGTGATTATGATACTTGCACATGTAACTTAATTGATCCTGAATGTGGATCTACTGCAGAATCAGCAATAGATTCAATTAGTGTTTCAGTTGTTCCTTGCACTCATGAACTTAATATTAGAGTTAATTTAGTGGCTTCTTGTGGTGATGATATTGATGAAATTAAATTATTTGATTGCACTGGGCCTTGTTCAGAAATAGGAATAGGAAATGTTGTTTCTACTGGAGGTGAGGAATTACCTTATGCAAATTTTACTTTTACTGTAAATCAATATAATCATGTTTATAATTTCTCAGCTGCAGTTCATTTTAGTGATGGCTGGACTGAGATTTCTACAGAAGATGCAAAAACACATCGCTCAGGAGATGAAGATTGTGTAGATTGGGGAGCAAATCCTCCTTCTTGTCTAGATGGGTGGTGTGATAATAACAATGCTACTCAGTGTAATAGCACTAATCATTTAATTATTGGGGAATGTCAATTACCTAACACTTGTCATATAAATGCAGGAATTGCAGAGTGTACAACAACACCCCTTATTGATGAATGTGATTCTTGTATGGGTATAACTGGAATGTTTTACACTCCTGATTATGAAACACCTGAGAACAATGATTGTGGTAATCTTTTCAATCCACCTGAAAATGTGCCAAGTGATTGTTATTTTGATGTTAGATATTCAAATGTTAACAAAGCTTATTCTTGTTTATATACTAGTTCTTGTTATGATTATCATTCAAACTTTGCCTGTGATGACGACCCTTGTAAAATAGGAATTGGTGATGCATGTCAATGGGTTCCTTATAACATACAAACAGGGCAAGGGGTTTGTAGACCAGCTACGCCAGAACTTGAAGATTGTTCACAAGCATTGAGTTTTAATTCTAATAATGTGTTTCTTTATACTGAGATTTTCGCTGGTTTAAATTTCTCTGCACTATCTAGTAGAGTATGTAATTTATATGGTAGTTGTTATTATAAGCAAGGATTTAATTCAAATAATCCTGCAGTTTGTAAAAGTTCTAATGAAGTTATTTGTAATGACTTTCCTAATCAGCAGGAATGTACTGGGGGAACTAATTTTAGTTTAGATACAATTAATAATCTTGAAGTTATAAATTATTCAAGTAATATCATAAGTGCAAAAGCAAAATGTAAATGGGATAATACTGAAGATAAATGTATTAGAGATACTAATGATGATGGCTATGAAGATAATTCTAACCATGAATTGTTTGCTTTTATGAGCCCACCGTATAAAAAAGTATCACATAATGATATAACTGCACAGAGAGATTTTATTTCTCCTAATACTACCATTGATATTGACTATCTTCCAGACAATAATTTGTTTGGTATGAGTGTTGAGATTCCTTTTAATATTGACGATACTTATCCTATTATAAATGTTTCAACTTTCTATTGTGTAGATTATTTAGATACAAGTACAAGCCCTCCTAATTATCGATCTACTAATCAATATCAACCAGAATTTATTCCTAGTAATAGTGAGTGCAATTTTACAGATGGAAATTGGGGCCCTGCTCAAGACTTATCCCTATCAAAAACTCTTTATCTTGATGGAAATTATACTATGTACTTTTTCTCAATGGATGATGCACTAAATATTGAGAGATTACAGGCAATAGACTTTAGGGTTAATACTCAAATTCCAGTAGTTGAAATGAATTATTCTTATGTTACTTATCCTGCTTTTAATTACCGAAGCACACTTAGTATTGATTTTAGAGTTGTAAGTTCATATAGTCACCCACTAACAGATTGCATTGCTTATTTATATGAATATGACCCTACCAATCCTATTAATATTATTGAAGGTCCTCCTGTAACAATAACAAATACTTCAGGTGTTTGGGATAACTTTAGTGTTACTTATACTGGTCTTTCAGATAATACATATTTTTTTAATATAACTTGCACAGACACAATATTATTAGGTAATACAATGAGTAATGTTTCTGAAATTCTTATTGATGGCGACACAAGAATTTATGATGTTGAACCTCACTATGAAGTTTTCAAAACAGAGTCTATGGATTATTCTTTGAAAACACATAATAATGCTACTTGTTATTATATGTGGCGTCAAAATGATATAACTATTCAAAACACTTTTTCTGAGATTTATGATTGTGTTACATCTTCTAATTCTCCTAATAGACAGTTTGGTGATATTTCTTGTGGTATATTTGATAGAACGTTCTCTGCTGGTATATACACACATGAGAAAAACGATATTGATTTTTCAGATCCTTTTAATGCTTCAGGTGTTTATGTTTATGATACTGCATGCAACATAAGTAGTTATAATTCTACAACAAAACAATATGATTATAATATTGTGCAAGGCAATGATAATGATAGAATAATATTTTCACAAGATTATAATCCTCCTATTGTTAATCTCTATGTTAAAGATAATGAAAATGGTGCGGGTTATGACAATTATGCTGCAATTGATACTACTCATTATTATAATATACCTCAGATAAATGCTTCATGTATTGATGATCCAACTTTTGATCCAATTTTTGGTGGAGGAACATCATTATTTACTGTCTTTAATCGTGATTTAAGTTTTGGATGTATAGAAGAAGAAGAAGTAAACCAAAATGAGGATTTATTTTATTGTACCCTCCCCTATACTTCAGGCACTTCTTGCCCGCCAGGAAGTAAAATAAATCCTTTTGAAGATGAGCCATTTATTGATCCTGATATTCAATCAGGAACTAATTCAGGAGGACATACTCAAGTTATGTGTACTTATGGTAAGGATAATCATACTTCAAACCCTAATGTTGGTGAAACTTTATGTAGAAACATATCTTATGATGGTGTTGATCCTAATATAACTGACTTTAAAATTGTAAGACAGCATGGTTCTGGTGAACCTATTGATATTATAACTAAAGCTTTTTATTATGTTATTGTTGATGTTGATGAACCATTAAATAATAACTTAAATTTAATATCAATATCTTTTGATGTTCTAGGACAAGGGGTTAGTGATGAATTACCATTTGTTTATAACCCAGAAAATAATACGTTGACTGCAGTACTTAATATGTTTGATTATCCTGACCTTAATGGAATTGAACTTGGAGAAGTAACAATGGATTTTAGTGTAAATTTAGTAGATGCACATAACAGAGAAAATGATATCAGTGGCTATGATTATCTTTCTTATCCTATAGACACAAGTCTCCCCTCTGCACCAATACTTGAACCTTTGTTTGGAAGCTTTCACAAAGATGTAGGCGTGTTCCATGATATAATTGGAAATGCATATCCAGTTGTTTTTCATGAGGAAAATACTGTTAAGGACCACACTGCTTATGCAAATGAATCATTTGATCTTAGTGATGGGTTCTATTCAAATCAAGAAGATATATTTATCACAGGATTTGTTACTGACGAAGATCCAATAAATATTTCTCTTCTAAGTTGTGATCAAACTGAAGACTTACAGTTTTATACAACTGTTCTTGATGAATATGATCAATCTTTACACACTGGTGTTAATGAAATTAGTGATTTATGGGAATTTAGTTTTGGCACCCACAATAGTTCAATTATTGCAGTGCAAGGACAAAACTTAATTCATTTGAATGATCAATTAAGTCCTAATCAGCAAGCGCAAATAATTGGCACATATAAATATGTAAAACTACCTGTTAATTCAAATGATTATTCATCTGACAAAGCATATGGTAAGCAAACAACTTATGGAAATTATTTTAAGTATTATATAGTTACAGGAGTTATTCTTGATGATAGTGTTTCAAGTGATCCTCATCATATTATTAATGTAAGTCCTGCACTAGAAGAAGATTTATTACCTGATTCTCAAATTGAGTTTTATTATTCAAATGATATAGAAAATAGACCTGATGATTATTTTGAATTAAATTTATTAACTTCATATGAATTTGGTTGTGATATTGGTATTGGATCAAATCTTTATACTTTAAGAGCAAGGTCAATAGATGTAAATGGTTTATTAAATGATACAGAAAATATAAATTATCTTATTGATACTGTTGCACCTAAGTTAAGGCATGTTTTCTCAGCACCTGCAGGAACAACTTCTGTTACAACGCCAACCCTAGTTTTCAATATTACAGAGCATTCTTGTGGTTCTGGATTATTTTTAGGAAATGCTGAATTGATATTAACTAATGTTGATACAGGAGACACATTTAATTATGATCTTGGACCGCCACTAATAGGCCCTGCTGAAAAAGCAAATCTTGTGCACTATGCATTTACATATCCAATTTTACCTGCACTATCTGAAGCACAATATGAAGTTAGTTTATTAGTTGAGGATTATGCAGGAAACAAAGTTGTTTTAGAAGATAATGAGTGGATTATTGACATTGATACTTTAGGAACAAATAAACCAATAGTTAATGTTCCTGAATCAAACTCTACTTATAATTCTTGGAATAAGATTTATTTTGTTGATGAAGTTCCAAGTTTAGAATTACTTTCTGTAGATTTTTCAGAAGTATCAGAAGTATCTGTAAGATTAATGCCTGGTAATATTGGTATGGATTGTATATATGAACCAGTTCCTCTTACTGAAGGTAAATTTTTGTGTAGTATTCAAGATGACACTTTAAGTGAGCAGATATATAAAATAAATATTACTGCAATAGGAGAAGAAGGTGGGGAAATTATTGGTCAATGGGATGATATAAAATTAGCTTATGATGCTACTGTTCCAGATGTTATTGATTTAGATATTCCTCTAGCAATAAGACCTAATGATCAGAGAGTTTTTAAGATTTATCTTGGTGAACCAGAAGTTGATATTATTAGCAGAGTTTCTTACTTAAATGATAGTTATGAATTAGAAGATATGTCTTCTGATCTAGCAAGAGAAACATTTGCAGCATATCTTGACTCAACTTATTTTGGTTGGGTAGAAAGTTTAGATCCATATAACTTTAGTGTGACTATTTTTGATAGAGCAATGAATTCAATTACATTTAATAAAAGTATATATGTAGATAACACTTCTCCTGAAATTAATATAACAAGATTTGAATCAGGTGGAATTTCATTTCCTACAGGAGGGAACCCTTTAAATAATTTTAGTAATATAACAACAAGAAACACAACTATTTTTATTAATGGAACCGTAACTGATTCACTTATCAGAGATATATGTTTAAATATAACTATTGATGGAACAACTACTAATTTAGATGAACCTTGTCAAGAGGTTTGTGTGCCACCTGATGTGCCCCCTGGATGTATTGAAAGTGGAACTGGAAACTTCCAATTTAGTTTTATACTATCATTTAATAATCTTGGTGAGGGTATGTGGTGGAATTTGATTTCACTTATTGCAACTGATGAAGCATTTAATCAAGAAGTTGAAACTTTAGCTGCACTGATGGATTGGTTACCTCCAGAATTTGTGAATATTGGTGGTTTTAATTAGATAGAATTTAGAGTAGTTACAAGATGAAGTTTAAATTAAAAAAAAGAGGTTTTAATATTTGTAAAAATTCATATTTTCTAAAGTTAAGTATTTTAGTTTTGTTAATTTTAATTCTAAGCTTTAGTGTATTAGCACAAGATTATGAAACTAATCAGTCAGCACCAATAATAAATATAACTTTTAATGAACAAATAAATATTGATTCAGTAACTGCAGAAGTAACTTGTGCATTAAATAGTGGTATATGTTTTGATACTCATCAATCAGGAATTGTAGCTCAAACCCCTAATGATATACTAGTTAGTATTGAAAATAATGGGTTAAATGTTATTTATTTTATTGGTTTTATTCCTAATGATGAATATAACTTTACAACAACTGTTGAAGATTTAGTTGGTAATTCCCAATCATATAATTTTACTTTTCTTGTTGATGCAACGCTAATGGATATTTCAATCTATAAACCAACAAATGCTTGGTCAAATCAAACTCCTTTCACAACAATTATTGTCCCAGCAAACATTGATTCTGATTGTTGGTATTCTCCTGGGCATGAATATAGGCCTTTAAGTCCATCATCAAACTATGCATATAGCTTTGATTTTAACAATACTGCTTCTCAACAAAGACATTTTTATTTATACAATGTAAGTCAAATACATAGTGATTATAATGAAGGAGATAGTTTTCCTTTTTATGTTGCATGTAATGCAAATGATGAAGAATATGGTTGGGCAGATTTAAGAGTTTATTGGGATACAACCGCACCAGTTTATATTCATGAATTTTATCCAAGTCCTCTAACTGATATTGGTAGCCCCTATGTTGATATAATTGTTAATTCACTTACTTCTCCTGGTGGAGAAAATGCAGATGATATTGGATGTGAAATTGCTGTATTAATTGATAATGGTACTATTGTGCCTAATCCAGAATATGAGACTTTTGATAGTGTTGGAAATATTAATAGTATTGATAATTATTCTCAGATAAATACACATCAGCTTGATTTCACACACATACCTATAAGTAATCTTAATTCACATGAATATCAATATGAAGTTCGTTGTAGAAATAAGGCAGGGATATATGGTGATTTAATAATAGAAGATTTGGTTGTTCAGTTTTCTCCAGAATTTACTATAACTCAAATTAAACCTCCTACTTATGTTAATCTTGATGTAGTCCCTGTTGAAGTAGAAACAAGTGTTTTAACAGACTGGTGTAATATTTCAAGAGATAATCTTAATGTCTTAATGACAAAAGAACCAGATAATAGAACTCATCTTTATTCTCTCTCAAGTCTTTCAGAAGGAGAATATGATTATGATATTAACTGTAAATCAACATTTGGATCTAATAGTCAATCACAAGTTTCATTTACTGTAGATAGAACTCCCCCATACAATATAACAGTTGATACTAATGATTATACATGTTCTTTATCAAAAATACAATTTGAAATGAATGCAGATGATGATATTTCTGGAGTTGATTATTTTAATTATACAATAATAAGAAATAGTGATTCAACTGTTTTAGTTTCTAAAATAACCAGTAATAACAATGTTGAATATAGTCATACTCTTATAGAAAATGAATCTTATACAATTTCAGTTATAGCATTTGATAGAGCTGAAAACTCACGCTCAATGAGCCCATCGAAAACAATTGTTGCAACAAGATCAGATATTGTTGAATGTGATTTAACTGCCCCAACAATTACGTTTACTGACGTGAAAGAGCCAGGCATAACTGTTGTCAATATAAGTTGTTCAGATTCAAAATCTGGTTGTAAAGATAGTTTTGATTACAGTTTGTTAACAAATCTTAGTGATGACTGCACTTACTCAACTGCAGGAAGTTGGTCTACAACAACACAATTCTCTATATGGGAGAGTAATAAGTTCTGTGTAAGAGCTATGGATAATAATAATAATGAAAAAGAAGCAAGTGAAATAATAACTGTTAATTATAATGTTTCAACTCATTGTTCTAATGGAATAATTGATTTTGATGAGACTGGTGTTGATTGTGGTGGAACAGAATGTTTCTCATGTGATGCAGGTGCAGCATGTTTAATAGATGGGGATTGTAGAGATAGATGGTGTAATAATGGTATTTGTGATATTCCTGAATGTGACGATGGATTGATAAATGGTTTTGAGACTGGTGTTGATTGTGGTGGAGATTGTGTTGGTTGTGAAATTAATGCTTCTTGTTTAATAGATGAGGATTGTTTAAGTCTATGGTGTGATGAAGGTTATTGTCATGAATCATCTTGTGATGATTACATAAGTAATGGTCTTGAGACTGATGTTGATTGCGGTGGAATAGATTGTATGCCTTGTGATATTGGTCAAAGTTGTTTTGAAGATTCTGATTGTGTTTCTGAATACTGTGATTATGGGACTTGTCAACCAAAGGAGCCTCTTTACCCTATTGATCCAATAGGAGAAGAAGGTATGTTTTCTACAATCTTTTTGATTTTAGGAATATTACTTGTGCTTCTGGGTGTAGGTTATATTTTATATGAACATTATTACATTAAACCTGGACAGAAAACAATTCCTGCGAGTTATCATAAGAGCCCGACTAAGAGAAAACTTTCATCTCAAGAAATAATGAGACTTCGTAGAAAAAGGGATATGATGAAAGAAAAATTCAAAAAGAGATCCAGTTCTACAAAAGATAGGTTTTCAACAAAATTATCTGTATTTGACGAGAATACTGATGAGATTAAATCTGCTAAAGAAAAAGAAGAATTTAAAGAAGCTAAGGGAATAATGGCTAAACTTGGTAAATTGGCAGGCATAGAAAAAGATTCTTCATCAAAACAGCAATCCAAACTAGACAAAGGGTTAAAAGGAGAATATGTTCATCTTGATGATCTTAAGAAAAATGTTGCTGAAGAACTTAAAGATGATCCTAATTTTAATGAAAAAGTTGCAGGTGATGTATTTGCTGCACTTGAGAAAATGCAAGCTAAAGTTGAGAAAAAAACTAAATCAAAAAAAGATGATAAAGATTCTCAAACTTCTAATACAACTTATGTTACAGAGGAGGATTTTAAGAAGTTAGATGAAGCCATGGTAAAGACTAAAGGAAAGACCACCACTATTGACTCTAAAAAAGAAGAACCAACCAAACCAAACCAAACTAACGAGGAGGTTTTTTCTGCTCTTAATGATATTGCTTCTAAATCTAAAAAGAAACAGAAAACTAAATCTTCTACTTCTGATATAAGGGAGGCATTTAGTTCAGATGAACTAGTGGAATTATTCAAAAAACAAGAGTTAAACACAGATGTCTTTAAAGTTATACTATCTGAACTTCTAAAATCAAATAAATTAACAAAAACAGATGTTTCTGGAATTGTTTTCAAACTCTTAGAGCAAGAGCTTATTGAGAAGGATATTGCACACAAAATTTTAAAAGACCTAAAGTTAATAAATGAATAAAATGAATCATAAAGCTGCAATAAAACAAGTATTCACATTTCTGATGGTTGCAATATTAATAGGTTTAGTTTTTTTATTTGGGATTAAAGCAATTTCAGGAATTATGAAAGACACTTGTGATGCAGATGAAGCTTTATTTTCAAAACAGATTAATGAATTTGTAAATAAGTATAATACTTATGGTTCAGATAGAGAAGAAAAAATGGTTCTTCCATGTGAGCACTCTTTTGTATGCTTTGTCGATAAGGATATTATTGGCACATCAATCTCTATTGCTGCGAATCCCGGTATAGTAAGTAACCCAATGATTAATCAGAGCATTCTTGGTAATGTAAGTTATAATATTTTTCTAATAAAAGATAATGTTGCAACTCCGGTTGGTTATTCAGATAAATTAATTGTTGGCGGTGGTTACAATTATCTCTGTATGCAACCCACAGGAAATAAAGTAGCAATACGATTTATTGGTAAAGGAAGGACAACTGAAATAAATTTGCCTCAAGTAGCTGGGGGGGTTTAATTGTTTTCTCAGAAAAGAGCATTTACAATACAATTTAGTTGGATATTTATTTTAATAGTTGGGTTTATGGTTATGCTCTTTGTTATATCTTCTATATCTAAACAAAAAGAGGTTTCTGATTCAGATGTTAGTGTTGAAGTCTTACAAAATGTTGATTCTATCATAAGTACATCTTGGCAGAGCGTTAACACTTTCAAAGTTATTAGTACTCCTAAAATAACTATTGAGTATATATGTGAAGATAATTATTCTGCTTACTCTGTAAATTCTAAGTTAAAAAAAATAGACGATTTAGTTATTTTCTCTCCTAAAAAGATTGTTGGAAAAAAGATTTTCACTTGGTCAAAAGAGTACAAGATGCCAATGAAAATAGTAAACGTCCTTTATCTGACTAATGAAAAACATAAATATATTTTTGTTAATTCATCTGAAAGCAATGTTATTAACTTCTTATATAATAAATTCCCAGATAATATGACAACCGAAAGAGTCGGTGAATCTTTCGAATTAGAGGATGGAAACTTCGATACTTATACAATAATATCTTCTGAAGATGATCGTTCTGGATGGACTATTCCCCATTCTATTAGAAAGAAAACAAAGGCCGTTGTTATTGAGACATCTTCAGGCAATTATAATTATGGTAATGTTAGTTTTTATTCTTTTGATGGTACAGGACACTTGGTTTTAACAGATAAAAACTTTTACCTTGATGAATCAACACTCTTTGGTGCAATATTTAGTAGTGATAATTCAGATTATTCTTGCACAATAGATAAGCTAATGAGAAAATCAAAAAACATATACCAAATCTACCACAATGTTGCTGAAAAAGAGAAAAATGCTTCTTCAAAGTCAATATGTATTTCCTCTTATTATCCTATGGCAATAGGTGCATTGTCTCATCTTAATATTTCGATTGATTCGAATGATTATGAAGAAGTTATTATGTTTGGTTATAGTTTAGATAGTTCAAATAAAAATCTTAGAAAGTATGGTTGTCCTTTGATTTATTAAAATAAAAATGAATAAATACAAAAAGTTTAACAGAAGAGCACAATTGCAAATGACTGAGAACATTGCAATAATTATGATAATTGTATTTATATTAATATTTGGTTTTATATTTTACAGTAAAGTTAGAACTGTTTCTATCCAGGGTAAATTAAAAGAATATTCTGAACTTGATTTAGTAAAAGCTTCACAAATTGTTTCTGCTCTGCCTGAACTAAGTTGCTCATCAGAATCTTTAACAGAAGTTGGTTGTATAAATAAGTTAAAATTAGAAGCTTTTATCGAGTTAGATTTACAACAAGAATACTATGAATATTATAGAGGATTATTCGGTAAATCTAAAGTAACTATTAACTCAACTTTCCCTAATAATTCAACAAATGTTGGGTTGTATGACAATCCTTTTGAAGGAATAAATAATAAAGATTCAATATTTATTCCTATAAACATTTTTGATCCAATAAATGATATTTTCAATTTTGGTTATGTGCAAATAACTAAATATACTCAACCAACAAGTTAAAATGAAAAACAGAAAACAACAATCAAAGTTTGGTCAAGTAGAAATAATGGGCCTATTGATAATTGTAATCTTAGTTGTTGTTGTAATATTCCTAGTTGTTAGTTTTAGTGCAAAGACTCCCCCAAGAACAATTCACACAACTTATATGAATGACCAGATGTCTACTTCATTCATTCTGGCTCTACTTGATACAAGTACTGAGTGCGGTAACTCAGTTAGTTTAAGTGAAGTTATTGCTGATTGTGCTGCATTCAACAGAATTGATTGTCCTGGAGGAAGTTCCTGTGATTACTTAAATGATTCTTTATCAGAAATATTTAATTCAACTCTTGTTAATTGGGGTGTTGGTTTTCAATTTAAGATTAATCATCTATCTTTTAATAAACCTGAATATGGAAACTTTACTTTTTCTCAGGGTTGTGGTTACGGTTCAATGGTGCAGAGAGAAACTTTCCAGATAATACCCCTATACCCAAGACCAGATGATATTAAGGTCAGAATAAAGATCTGTGGAAATTAAGACTTAATTTTCATTCTAGCCTTAATGCAAGATTACCTTGACATAACCTAATCAATTACACTTTTCCCAAATATTATATTGGTGCTTCTTAAAATACTCTGGAATATTTATAATATAAATAATCATAATTACAAACCAGAATGGTGCCATAAATAATAATGGAATTAAATGCCATAGGGTAAACTTCTTTTCATACTTAACTATTGCAACAAGATAGAGTGGGTAACTTATTAGTGTTACAATTATACTTATTGCAACTAGAAAACTTAATTCTATATTGCCGTTTATTATGTTTGTAACCCATCTTATTACTCCTGCAATAGAAAACCATTCAAGAAAATATTTTAACACCTCTCCACTAAAAATTATGCCCTTAGAAGAGAAATAAAGTATGTACCCCTGAGTTATATTGTAGATTGTAACAATACCCATAATTACTCCCTGGATATATGTAAATAACATTAATGGTAGTGAATATATGTCTATAATAGTCTTACCAATTTGCATGTGTTTCTTGAAAATATTAAGCCAACCTTTTGCAAATCTTGTTCTCTGTTTTCCAAACCCTTTAACTGTATAGGGCATGTTTGTTTCTGTTACACTTTTCTCGCTGAATGCGATTTTGTAGCCTTTTCTTATTAGTCTAATGGTTACATCCACGTCTTCTGAAAACCCTTTTGTGCTAAAGCCATTTATCTTTTCCAGGGCCTTTCTTTTATACATACTAAGTGGTCCGGGTGTAACAATGTTCGCATGTATCTTACTGAAAAGCATTCTAATAAGCGAATTATATAGTTGTTCAATATGAACCCATAGGCTTATGAACTTCTTTTTATTTTTTAATTTAATAACTCCACATGCACCTGCATACTCTTTTGGTGACAAAACCTTTGCAAGCTCTATTAGAGCATCTTTCGCGATTATACTATCTGCATCTACAATTGCAACTAGCTCGCTCTGCGTATATTTTAGTGCAGTATTTATTGCATTAGACTTGCCGTTGTGTTTTAGTTTAATTAATTTAACTGCACACTTACCTGGGTTTTCTTTAATGGATTTCTTTATTTCTAAGATTGTTTTATCTCTGCTTCCATCATCTACAACAATTATGTTTTTCTGGCCATTAAAATCTGCATTTATGGCTGCGCTCAGGCAATCTTTAATATATGGTTCTTCATTGTATGCAGGTATTATTATTGTAAGAGATTTACCTATTTTTCCAAACTTTTTCTTCTTAGGTTTAATAAAAATAAGAACATAGTAAGATAAAACTACAAGAAAAAAGATTATTGTTATTATATTTGCAAGTATTGCTAAAATACTCATTTTATACAAAGTCCGAATTTTTTATTTTAGGTGTACAGAACCAAGATAGTTTTTGGTTAAACAATGCTTTGAATGCAGCATATGCAATCGCAAAAACAAGGACTATACTAACAGTAAAACATCCTCTTATAAGATACCAGTATTCTTTTAGCATATGTCTCTTATACATCATAAATCCCCCCATTAAAAGGAATCCAAATGTGTAGAAGAATCTCAAGAAGAATGTTGCAACATCTGACATGTTGAATAAAGTTGGTTCTCCAATAAACCACCCTACAAATCCAAATAGGGTCATGGCTATTACTATTGGTGCAATTAAGTGAACCATTGTTTGGAATATTATCATTGCCTGTTGTTTCCAGTTAAGTTTACCAGAAAATAATATGTCTTGGTAATTATCTAAGAAGACTCTCATTCCGCCGTATGTCCATCTCATTTGTTGTTTAATGTAAGATTCCCATGTGTCTGGAACTTCACTAGGTTGATCTAGGCCTTTAACATAAACGTTTTTATAGCCCTTCATTAGAATTCTAACACTAAGTTCAGAGTCTTCGGTTATACTATTAGGATTCCATCCACCTACTTCTTCAATACATTTTTTTCTAATAGCTCCTCCTGTTCCACAAAAGAAGACCGTATTTATTTTATTACTAATAGGCATAATAATTGTATGAAATATTGTTAAGGAATATGCTGCAAATCTTGTGATTATATTTGTATCTTTGTTTGAAAACCCTTGTCCGCCTTGAACAATTGCAATTTTTGGATCTGCAAATGGAGGAATAACCTTTTTTAGGAAATGTGCTTCTGGTTCCCAGTCTGAGTCAAAGATACAAATTATTTCTCCTTTTGTTTGGTTCATTGCATCTTTGCAAGCACCTGGCTTATACCCTTGTCTATTTGTTCTGTGTATATATTTAACAAAACCTGGATTGTCGTCTGCATATTTTTTTAGTAGTGTTTGTGTATCTGGGTTTGTACTATCATCAAGAATCATTACTTCAAATCTATCTTTTGGATAGTCTAGTTTCATGCAGCATTCAACACATCTTGCTGCAATAGGATCATTAAATGAAGGAACTTGAACACTTACAAAAGGCCACTCTTTGAATTTATATGTTTTAGAATCAACAAAGTTCTTCTTTTTGTCAACAAATATGTTTATTATTGACATAGTAAGAAATACCAATGATAAGAAAATCATTGGGATAAGTGCAATGTTATATATGAACATTGTAATTGTTTGAGCAGTAGCCATTCTTTTTAATCACCTATTATTAATTGTTTTTGTCTTATCGCTCTTCTTAGTTTAGCAATGCTTGGGCTTCCAATTAAGACATCATAGTTTCCATCTGCGACACCTATATATATTACAGGATTGATTCCCTGTATTTTAAACTTTTGTGTTTCTGAGATGTCTTCTTTTAGTTCTTCAAAAACTTCTTGTTCCATGCAATCTAGAATTAACTGTCCATCCATGCTATTAAGATTAAGATTTTCCTGTACTTTCATTGAAAATGAATTAAAATAGTAATCCCAATATTGGTCTGGATAAAATTTGTTTACACATAATAGTGCTTGTGCAAACTTATATGGATCATTTTGTTGTTTGTAATCAACTATATCAATATTATTCTTATGATAAAACTTTATTTTTCCTGTATCTATATATTCTTCTTTGATTATAGGAAATGTTTCTGTAATGAATTCTCTAGATTTTGTTCCTGTATTGTCTGCAAAAACAATCATTGTTATTTGTGCTGTATTGTTACCAAAAAATGGTCTGTTGTCTAAAAAAGGATCAGGAGAAGTATAGAATTCATATAGATAACTAAGATTATTGTTTTCTATATTATAAATACCTACACCGCCTATTTTTTTATCAATA
>CAYZNE010000004.1:0-21875 GCA_964478955.1 uncultured Methanosarcinales archaeon | reverse complement strand
AAAACAATTCAACTTAAGGAATTTTGTAAAAAAAGTAATTTAAATTATTCAGATGAAATTAAATTATTTGAAGCAAATAGAAATAATGCTAATTCTAAAAATAAACCTAATTTAATAATTCATATTGATAATCTCCAAGATTTTATGAAACAAAAGAATTCTGCAATAGATGAAGTGTTTTGTAAGTTTGCCAGAGAAAAAGATAAAAAGATATTTTTTGATTTAAATGAATTACTTAATTCTAAAAATCAGGGACTTTTAGTTCAGAGGATAAAACAAAACATTATGCTCCTAAAGAAATACAAATTAAAGTATGATTTCATCTATATTTGTGAAAATGTTAAAGATGTAACTTCAGAAAAAGATATTTCTGCATTAATGAAAGTTCTAGAGTCAAAACAAATAGATTTTCATTCTCTATAATATGTTCTATATAAATAATAATGTTTATAAATGCAATAATTAATTTTTGTATTTGGTTAGTTATACTTATATTAAATCATTACAAAGGTGGGTGTTATGTTCAAAATAAATACAAAATTCTTAATTTTCACATTACTAATTATTATTCTTCTGAGTGGGGTTGTTTATGCTGTAGAACCTGTAGATTGTGTAGGTAATTCAGGTTCAACAAACCCTCTTGGTGTTTGTAAAGTTGATAATACTAAAGGTTTAGCAGTTTCTTGCTACGGCACCTCTTGTGTAACAGAAAAACCTGCTTCAACAGGTTTTTTAAATATTATAAATCCATATTCATATATTAATTTAGATGATATAGTTAATACAGATTATTATTATCAAGATTATTTTTTTTCTCCAGGATCACCATCAACTCAATATGATTTATCCAGTAATATTTTTCCTATTTATGGTCCTGGTCATCTTCCTTTTAGTAGTTTAGCTGATATAAACCTTAATTTGTTTGATATAGAAGAGTCAGCTTTTGATGATCTTCTTGTATATTATGAAGATGATGAATTATCAAACTATAAAGTTTTATTTGTTGCAACTATGTTTGCTGAAGAAGCATATTTTAAATCATATAATTTAGAGAATAATTTTAGTCATATTAGTGGTGAAAATTGGTTTGAAATAGAGGATCATAATAGTGATTATAATCTTTATTTTGGTTTAAATTTAGTTGAGAAAACTTGTTTCCCTACTACTAATCCTCGTGCTGAATATAAACTTACACGTAGAAATAATTTTAATTATTCTTTGCCTGCTAAATTTGTTTGTGAAGATTATACTTATTTTAGGATTGAACAAACTTCATCATGTCCTTTTTTTGCAGGTAGTACAGATGATAATATTTATTCTGGTGATTGGGATACATGTGTACCTTATATTAATTCTCTTACTTCTCCTGATTTATTAGGAAATTATGATTTAGGTCTTTATGATTTTATTCACACAAGTTGTGGTGATAATCATTTTCAGATTGATTTAGGTTTTGCTGACGAAGGAGGAGTACTTGGTAATTATAAGAGAATTACAAAATTAGAGTTTGCTATGCAAGATTATACAGGTGAAATAGGCATGATTAATTTTATGCTTGTTTGTCATAATCTGATTTTACCTGATGATGATGATGAAGTTTGCACAGAATTACATAGTGATGATGCTTGGCACTTGAATCCAGGGGTAACTAATCATTGTTGTGAACCTGTAGATGAGGGTTTTTATGAAGAGGGTTTAGTTTGTCATTGTCAAGTTGAGGTTTGCTCTTGGGATGCTGCAAGTTCTCAACAAGCTTGTGAAGATGCAATTTTTGGTCTAGTAACACCTCCTCCTGAAGGAACTTATGTTTGGGAGCAATCTGCATGGATAAATAATCTTCAGTTAGAAACAACTGGAGATGGTTCTGATGGTTGTTGTGGTGATGATGAACCTCTTTCATTTACTCAAACAGGTTTAAATGATCTTTATTATGTTGATACACTTTCCCAATATTTTTGTTCTGTAGAAGAAGCAGATACAATGAATCTTATTTCTGATGATAATTTAGTTGTGAATGGTGAACTTATATATTCATCTTCATCTGGTACATTTGAAGGTTGGCAAGAATATAATAATGTTATTGTTAATCCAGGTATATTTAATAGTCAGTCTTTTGTTATTATTAAAAAAGAATCTCTTGTTGGTTCATATTTATATCAAAATATTTCAGTAGTTTCTGGCGAATCTTATGAACTTCAAGGTTTAGCAGGAAATTTCTATTCTAATTGGAATGTTTCAATTTATGATGGATCAACTGGGAATTATATTCATGGACAAATAGGGTCAGGATTTTCAACATTAGGAGATATAATAAGTTTTGTTTTTATTCCACCTTCAGATACAATTGAAATTAGACTTTATCCTGATTATGGTCATCGAGATACAGCATATGATTCAATAATTATAATTCCTGAACTAGATTTAAATAATTGGAATTGGTTAGATGCATATAGTGAAGAATATGTTATTCATAATGCTCAGTTAGTTGGTGAGAATGTTAATGTGATTTCTAATTCTGATAATTGGTATGTTTGTAATGCAACTGGAAGTGCAAATGATGTTTTAGGTTTTGATCAAGAAAATTATACTGTTGATAATTTTAAGGTTCTTCCTTTAGAAGGAGATAGAATAGGTAACTGTCCTCAAGGATGGTATTATTGTCATTGTATTAATGAAAGTAGTATGTTTAGTGAAACGCCTGAGGGGTGTGTTGCCCCTAATCTTGTTCCTGTTTTAGCAGATTATACTCATAATGATTATCCACAATGTATTATTTCACCTTATTTGTGTAATAGTGATTATGATTATTCTACTGGAATAGCTAATACTTGTGGTGTCGATATAGATAATTATTATCTTCCAACAGAGGAGGGTTATCCTGTTTCTTGTGCTGATGGTGAAGAATTGTTTGGACCTTTTACTGAGTACGGGAATGATCCAATAAATATTTATGACCAATATAACAATAATTCTTGTCCGGCAACTTGTGAAGGTTTCCCTTTTATTGATGCAGACACTCCTTTTAATCCTCCCATTATTGGGGGGGGTTTTGACCTTATTTTAAAATCAGAATGTAGTAATGCTAACGCAAACAGTTGTTTTGGTTCAGGTTCTTCAGGGTTCTTTGAGAATACTGAAGAGTTATGTATTGATGGTGATGATAATGATGGTGATTGTTGTATTAGTGGTTATGTTAATGGTATTTGTGCTATTGGTCATGATACTAATGGTGATGGTGATGTTTGTAAAGAGGGGGATATTGGAGTTGATTGTTTAGATGCGGATTGTATTAATGCAGGTCATTGTGAGCCTCCTCCAAGCGATTTTGAATATCAATGTAATGATAGTATTGATAATGATGGTGATTGTTGTAATGATAGAGATGATGATGGGGGTTTAAATTTACCTTATTATCAACCAGAATCTCTGGTAGAATGTACTAGTGGTTTTGAAAATACTTTTGATGAGGTATGTAGAGGAGGTTCATTTAATACTGATTGTATGGATTCTGACTGTTTAACGTCTGCTCAGTGTGTTGAATCTTATAGTGGTTTGTCTACTTTTGCTGCTCCTAAAAATCATAGTGTTATTTGTTATGAAAGGTCTGGTGAGTCTATTTTCACTGAATGTTGCGATAATTTTGGTTTAAGTTGTTTTAATGCATTATATCAAGATGAATCTCTAGTTGATTCAGTTTCTGAATTTGTTGGTAGAGGTGTTCCTTTATATGCATTAAGAACTTATGATGGCATTGACGCTTACACCAAAACTTATGTTGATTATGTTGGAAAAGCTAGTGCTGATAATAATATTGCTTTTTTAAGTGCGGCAAACCATAAATTTGAATATATTTCTGATACCTTATTTCCATACTATAAAACTTTAGAGTTTGATTTCGGTTTTACTAATCTTGATGGTGTTGAATTAGTTGTCTTTTTTGAATTGTCTAATGGTTCATTCGATAATGTTACCATTAATCAATCAAATTTTAATGAATATTCTATGAATGGCAATCAGTCTTATAGGTGGCATCATATTGTTATAAATTTGGACGAAGATTTTGTTCGTTTTGATGATATTGTTTTTGATACAGGAAGCGCTAATTTGTTATTTGATAATGTTTTCTTTGGTGTAGATCCTATTGATAGCACTCAATTAGATGAATATCAAAATTATAAATGTACAGGTGCATTTGGTTTTTGGATTGATGAGTTTGATCCCGATGAAGTTGAAGCTCCTTTGATGTCTTGTCAAGATGTTGATCATGGTGATGAAGGTTGTACTGCTTGTGATTGGGTAGATGCTGATGAAAATACGTGTAACATGTCAACACTGATTAATACTCCTTCTTCTACAGAATGGTATGACTTTGACCCATTCAAGTATATTTGTGATTCATATTTAAGTTTTGGCTGGTCTGGAACTAAGTGTTGTGGTGATGATACAACAAGAACAAATAAAGAGTTTTATTGGGATTACAAAGGTGCATGTTGGAGTGGTTATAATGTTATAGATAATCAAAGAATGGGGGATGTTTTATATTTTAATGATGAAGAAAATGAATTAAATAAATTCTTATTCTACAAAAACTTTTCTGTTTGTAATGAACCACAATTTGATTTAAATGTGGCTTATGCTAATACTAATAAAATTTATGTTGGTTTAGATCCTTCACAAACTTACACAATTGATTATGGTAATGATCAATATCAAATTCATATGTATAATAATACTGTTTGTGATATTAAAGGTAATTATTATTGTGGTGGTGGAACTAATAATTTATGGAGAGATGATGTTTTAGGTGTTCCTGATTGGATACCAACAGACTTTTTGTTTTTAAAGAATAATTCTTATGATAATAATACTGGTTGTTGCCCAAGTGATTATTGTTGGAATGGAGAGATTTGTGTTCATGCAACTGTTTATGAAGATAACTCTAGTATGAATGCATTTGACAAATCTTTCAGTGGTCCTGAACATATTTTGTTTGAAGATATAAGTAATACAAAAGGTTATAGGTGTGTGTTTGATGAGAAAGGATATGCTATTTGGGAAAATGCAACTGCAAAGTATGATTGGAATTTAAATTCAACTGGTTATTGTAAGCATGCTGATTATTGTTTTGTTGATGAAACTTTTGAATTCTTAAATACAACAAGAGATATGTATTACTCTGATGTTGGTGTTAATAATGATGGTTGTTGTGATATAAATTCTACTACAGGTGTGCCCTTTGACACTGAATATATTGAAGGTGAAAACACTACAGATTGTTTATTTGTAGAAAATCCTGATGGTACAAATACTTACTATAATGTTTCTGATTTTGCATGTCAAGGTTTTTATGATTGTATTCCTGATAAAACTACAGTTAATTCTGATTTTGATATAGATGTTTTTGGTAATTATTATTGTGATAGTGGGAATTGGACAACAAGAACAGCTAAGCTTGCATCTAAGATGTGTGAATGGTTTGATTGTGCTTCAAATGAGTTTACTCTGTCTTGTGATAATGATTTAATTTTTAATATGGATTTCTTAAATGAAAATAATCTTTTAGCAGATTCAATTCATAGTGCTTGTGTATATCAAAAAGGAGATGTTGTTGCAGTTGGTTTTGTTTTGAAAGCTAATTTTTTAGATTCTGGTTTCTTAGATAATTCTTTATTTAATAATTTACATACAGGAATGTCTATTAATTGTGATTGTACATGGCCTAATACATGTAATTATTCAGGTGGATCACCTGAGGAATATGATTTTTATTATACTAATGAGTCTAATTTCTTATTAGTTTCTACTAATGATCCTGATACAAGTGGTTCAAGTAATTTCCTTAATGGTTTGGTTAATTTTGTTTATGGAATATTTCATCCTACTTTTAATCCTGATTTCTTTGTGTTAAGTGGTAATACTGCATATGATAAGTTATTTATGGCTCATAATGTAGGAAATACTAATCTACAAGTTATGGCTGCACAAGAACATAAATATGATGAAACAAATGAGCAAGTTATAAATAGAATATTTGTTAATTATTCTAGTAACTTTGATTTATCAAATCATTTGAATAACACTTTTGCCTATGGTCTATTTGAAAAAGACACTTTATTAGATCAAGAATTAGTTGGAGATATTATTTACAACAGGTGCAATGATGAAGGTTTCCTTCTAATTAAAGAACCACAAGTTAATTTATTATATGAACCTGAAAGTTTTGATAAACAAGATTTATTATGGACTTATCTTACTAAAACTTTAAGATTAAACAGTGAGCCTTCTGGCGGTCCAGTTTATACAGGTGACATTTGTTCAGATTGTGATTCAGTGAATATTTGCAATACAGGTTTGCAATGTGATTTTACAGTTAATAAATGTAAGATAAATGAAACTTCAGGGATTCCTTGTAATTTTAATGAAGAATGTTATCAAAATATTTGTATAAATAATCAGTGTGATCCTTTGGTAATAATATTGTAGAATCAAATTATGGCGAACAATGTGATGGAACTGATTTAGCAGGTTATGATTGTACAACTATTACTGGAGGTTTTAATGGTGGAACTTTAACTTGTAGTGATAATTGTATGTTTGATACATCAGCATGTACTTAAGGTTCTGGCGGGGGCAGTGGAGGCTCCTAAATAAAACCTAAAACTGAGAAACACAAAAGTTATAAACTTTTAGACTATACTTCTTTAATAATAATTTAAATCTAAAAAATGAGAACAGCAAAGTACGCAGGGAAATTCTATGAAAAAGCAATTAGTTTATTAGATAGGCAGATTACAGAATGTTTTACTGGTCCAAAAGGGCCAGGAGCCTTACCTTCTTCTATAACTAACAAAGAAGTTTCTGCAGTAATTTGTCCTCATGCAAGTTATAATTATTCAGGTCAAGCGGCAGCATGGTCTTACAAGGCAATTGCAGAACTGGGTATGTCTGATTTATATATTATAATTGGTCCAAGCCATTTATCAGCTGAAACTGCATTCACTAATGAAACTTTTGAAACACCCTATGGATTAGTTAGAGTTGATCAACATTTTGCAAGAGAGTTAATGCTAAAAGGACATATTAAAGAAAATAATTCCATACATGAGAATGAACATTCTATAGAGGTGCAATTACCTTTTTTACAATTTGTATTCAAAAAAAATATGGAAAAAATAAAGATACTTCCAATATTAATAGGTCATGATACAACAAGAGAACAACTAAAACAAATAGCTCTTGATATAAAAGAAGTTGCAATGGATATGAATAAAAAAGCCACGATAATTATCAGTGGGGATTTTACTCATTATGGTAGAAACTACAATTACATTCCCTTTGGTGATCATGTTAAAGAAAATATTTACAAGTTAGATGAAGCTGCAATAAATTTTATTAAAGAGTTTAGGGCAGATGAATTTCTCGATTTTATCGATGAAGAAATTAGCACAATTTGTGCAGCATTACCAATTTATCTTTTACTTAATTATATTAAAACAGGAACAGTTAACCTAGAACAGTATTACACTTCTGCAGATTTAGACCCTGAATCAAATTATAAGAACAGTGTTAGTTATGCAAGCATTGTTTTTAATAAGTAAAATGGATAAAACTATTTCAATAAGGAAAAGACTTGGATTTCCTACTAAAGTGCAATTCTTAAAAGATCATGCATTATACACTAAAAAATCTTTACTTATTGCAGGTCATGAAATTATGCAAAGATGGGAAACAAATTATATGAAAAAACTTGCTTCAATTGTTTGCAAAAATGGGGGTAAAATTCTTGAATTAGGTTTTGGTATGGGTATAAGTGCCCATTTTATTCAACAATACAAAAATTCTAAGAGTGTATCAAATCTAACAAAACATGTAATTATAGAAGCTCATCCAGAAGTATGTAAATTTGCAAAAAAAATGTTTGCTAAGGAAATTAAATTCAAAAAGATACAATTAATGAAAGGATATTGGCAAGATGTGACTAAAAAGCTTAAAGCAAATTCTTTTGATGGAATTCTATTTGATACTTATCCTTTAACTGAAAGAGAAATTCATAAAAATCATTTTTATTTTTTTAAAGAAGCCCACAGATTGTTAAAAAAAGGAGGGATTCTTACTTATTATTCTGATGAGGCCAAACGTTTTTCTAGAGAACACATTAAGAAGCTCAAAGCTTCAGGTTTTAAAAATATAAAATGGGAATCTTGTAAGGTTAATCCACCTAAAGAAAGTATGTATTGGAGAAAAAGAACAATAATTGCACCAGTAATAACAAAATAAATCACATAACCTTTAATTTACCAGGTTTAATCTCAAAGACTTCCCCTTCTTCTGTTAGAGATTTAATTAACTTCTCTGCACCAACAATGTTTAATTTAGAAATTATGTCTCCAATGTTTGCACCATCACCAGAATCTAATTCATTAATTAGTTTTATTACCTTTTCTGCATTAGTTAAATTCTCTAAAGACTCTGTTTTACCATTATCATATTTCTCTTCGGTAACAGTTTCCTCTTTTGCTTCATGAACATACTCTTTTACAGAATCTTCTTCCTGGACTTCTACTTTTCTTCTGAGTGCAAGTTCTCTTTTTCTGTATGCGATCCAATCAGTATTTTCAATTTTCCTAATTATTTCAGAATTAATAAAAGTTTCATTATTAAACACCCTTGGTTTTCCAATAACAAAGACAAGATTCCCTATTTCTACAGTAATATTATTAGTAAAACTTCTAACAATAACTTTTCCTGTTCCATCATCTAAAACACAGTCATTAATATTTTTAGAAACAACAACCCCAAGAAGATTTACTCTAAATATTTTACCATAAGAAGTTATAATGTAGCTAGGATCCCATCCTTCCTTTTTAACAAATTTGCCATTAGTTAACTCACTAATTTTACATATTTCTGCTGTGCTTCTCTTGAAATCCGCCATAATAACCTCAATTCTTTTTACAGCCTTTCGCTGAATTTAAGTAATTTTTGATGGTGCTGCAGTCCCGTAGGTGCTCAATAATTCCAAAGGAATTATTGGCACACCTCAACAAGTTTCGGTTGGAGGCGTCCCTCTGCAACGCACCCGATTTGTTTTTATAATCAGCTCACCTTAAGGCTGTAAATGTAGTAAGTGTAAACTATAACTTACTAATAAATCCATTCTTTGGCATAAAAAGATCCCCCGACCTTTTTAATTTTTGTATAAGATCATTAACTCTATCTTCTTCAACATCTTTTTCTTTTGCAGCATTAACTATTTCTGCAACAGGAATTACTTTACCAAACTTTTCTTCCATATCATTAATAATATCTTTAACAATTCTAATATATGATCTTTGAGATGCAGACATTCCTCCTCTGAATCTATCAATATCAATCTTTCCTGTTGTTGGATCAAGTCCAATTTGTCCTAAGCAGTAATGAACAAGTTCAATTGCAACTCTTGCATCCTTTCTTGTGACTTTATCATCTAATCTTAGTTTTGCTGCAGCTTCACTTAATCTTACAAGTGCTTCTAATTGTCTTGCAGAAATAGGAATTGATTTGATTCTTCCTTCTTCTCCACCAGTCATACGCATTTTAACATAATATTCTTTTATTTCTTTTAATGCAGCATCACTTAGTTTTGGTTTGCAAGTTTGTTTTGCATATGCAATATATTTTTTTATAAAATTTGTTGTTAAAGGAGTTATAAGATGTTCTTCTGAGTCCTGATGAAGTTTAAGAATAAATCCTGCTAATTTTTCATCAGTGTCTTTTGAAGGTGTATCTTTAATTGGGAAAATTAAATCAAACCTATTTAGAAGTGTACTTGGAAAATTTATTTGATTTCCTATGCTTTCATAGGGGTCAAATCTATCATACTTAGGGTTTGCTGCAGCTAAAACAGTGGTTTCTGCTCTAAGTGTTGCATGAATATTTGCTTTTGCAATTGTAATAGTTTGCTGTTCTAATGCTTCGTGCATTGCACTGCTGTCTTCTTGAGTCATTTTGTCAAATTCATCAATTGCACAAATACCTTTATTTGCAAGAACTAATGCTCCTGCTTCCAGAGCCCATCCCCTAATAAATTCATCTTTAACAACTGATGCAGTAAGCCCTGCACCACTTGAACCTTTTCCAGTAACAAATCTTACTTTTGGTGCTAATTTTGCAACCCTGCTTAATATAACTGATTTTCCACAGCCAGGATCACCAATTAAAAGTATATGAATATCCCCTCTTGTAATTGTCCCATCTTTTCTTTGCTTTCTTACACCACTAAGCATCTGAAGTAATAGTGCTTCTTTAATTCTGGTATGTCCATATATTGTTGGGGCCATACTATCAATAATTTTTTTATTCATGTGGGGATCATTTGAAAAATCTTTTATTTCTTTTATTTCTTTTTCAGTTAAATTAATCTCAGAAAACTCTTCTTGTATAGGTTCAACATGGTTAGTTTCCATCATTAAATCAAATCTTGTAGATTTTCCACCATCTCTTAATATTATTGGAACTTCTTTTAGGACACCTGTAACAGATATTTTTGCACCAGGATTTGTTTTCTTTTCAGTCATTGGACTAACAAGGTCTTCTTTAAGAAAAATACTTAATCTTTTAGGTTGTTCTCCTCCTTCAATTGTTTCAGGTTCCTCTTCAAGAACAATTCTTTGGGCATCAACCAAGTCTTTACTTAATAATCTAAATTTTCCTTTTCTTCCACAACCACATTTGCTTGGTTCTTTAAATTTAGAATCTAATTGTAAAACTGTTATTCTATTTCCACAACTTGGGCACTCAAAAACAGCACTTGTAACCTGCGGTCTTACATCAGATTTCTGTCTTATAATTCCTTTAAGTTCTATAAATTTTCCAATATGTTTACTTCTAACATTTCTAATAAATAGATTTTGTTCTGTAGGAAGATTAGAGATTCTAACTCTTATTTTTTTCTCTTCATCTAAACCAAGATCAATATTTTCTATTGCAATTTCAGCAGCTCTTAAAGTATCTTCAGGATTTTCTATTAATAATTCTGCAAGTTCAGGTTCAAATATTGCCAATTCATTAAATTCTATGGCAACTGCAACAATTTCTTTTTTTAAATTTGCTAGAATTCTATTTAGATAATTTTTCTCAAAAAAATCCTTGAATTTGTCTATTTGGTCTTGCACTTCCATTTTAATTAATAATCTAGTCCAATTTATATAGCTAACGCTAGTATGTCTTGTGTTCTAGAATTTACATAATTACTTGGTAACTTTTTCAATATTTACAATTAATTTCTCAAGTGCAATCCTAACTTCTTCTGCTGACTTTGTTCCTGTACACACAACCTTTCCATTACTAAACAACAGGAATGTGGCTCTTGCATCCATTAATTTGTAAACTAATCCTGGAAATTGTTCAGGTTCGTATTCTGTATTACTTAATTTCATTGCAAGTGTATTAAGGTTTAACTTACCCCCAATTGCACTTGATGCTACTAAATTTTGAACCTTAATTTCAGGATCTATTTTAATTATGATTCCAATTTTAGCAATAGCTTCTTTTATTTTTACTATTGCTTTTTTTACATCTTCAAGGCTTCTTGCTCCAGTACATACAATTTTACCAGAACTAAAAATCAGAGAACTAGTCTTTGGTTCTTTTATTCTTAGAACTAAACCTGGAAATTGTTCAGGATTGTACTCTGTATTACTCAAGGAAGCTGCCATCTTTTCCAATGGTATAGGGTGCTTAAGGTCACTGCTAACAACAATATTTACTACGTTGATTTTTTGGATTTCATATTTTTCGTTTGTTTTAGCCATTATAATAACCCCCAAGTTTTAATGTTAATCGTGATAATAGTATTTAAATGGAAAAGCTTTATCCTTTATAAATGTTTATAAATCCTTCAACCAAAACTCAGAAAAAGCTTTATAAATAGAATTTATTTTATAGACGATGAAGTCCATTGTTTCCTGTATATTCTTTAATCTCAATGGCCTGAAACCCTTAAATTTACTACTTTCAGAATCTAGTATACAAAAATCACCCCTTCATTTCCTGTGGAAACAGTTATTTTTTTTTAGTTTTTAACCTACCTATTGATCTAGGGTTGTAAATTCTAGCTAATTCCTTGTATGAGCCAGATAAAACAACCACATATACAGAATATATTGGTAGAGCCATTAACATTCCTAGAGGTCCGAAGAGCTTGGCCCCTATTAGTATAATTATAATACTAATAAGTGGATGAACACTCAGTTGCTTTGGTATTAAGAATGGAATAATATAGAAGTTATCAACTAACTGCGCAAATATTAATGTTATTCCTGTAATCAAAAATGTACTTGTGGTTGGACTAAGCAAACTAACTAAAATAGGTCCAACTGCACCCATCCATGGTCCAATATAAGGAATGATGTTAAGAACCCCGCACAGAAGAGCAAATAGCAACCACCCTTTTAAACCTGCAATATAAAATCCTATTGCAGAGATGATTGCGATTATGAAACTTTCAACTAACTTGGTATAGGTATAATCTTTTAATTTTTTAGACGAGTTAGATATAATATTGATAAATCCTTCTCTGAATTTTGTAGGAATGAGTTTTGAAATTTTTTCTTTCAATTTATTTTTATTTTTAAAATAAAACACAAACATTAAAGGAATAATAATAATTGCCTCTGCAATAAATATTGCAATTCCTGAAACAAGATTAAGCAGGATTTTAGTAATAAAACTTTGAATAGAATTTAGTATGTTTTCTGTTTGAATAAGATTAACCATATCTTCACCAAGTATTGCTTCACCCTTTTCAACATAAATTTGTTCTACAGAAACATTATTCTCTTGCATAAATCCAACTGTGCTATTAATATCTTTGACTGTAAAAGATATTAAAAGATATAATAATATCAGCCAGAATAAGATTGTTATTGTTGTAAATGTGGTTTTAAGGATTTTGTTTTCATGCAGTTTCATTCCCAATATTATTTTACGAAATCTTTTGTGACTCCTTTCAGTTATAAGAATAATAACCCCTCCAACTATCAAAACTATGAAAATGTCAGAAAAGTAAAATAATAGTGCAACCAGTAAGGATAATATAATAAATAAAAGTATAATAGGTATCCACACACTCTTTTTTGTTGAAAACTCCATTAACTAATATTTTGTTTTTTGTTTTTTATAAAGGTTACGAAGGGAAAACATCCTCTTATAATAAAAACATTTATATATGAATATCGCAAAAATAAGGTATAATGGTAGAAAGTATATTTAGAGGAGGACTTGCTTTTCTAGAACAAGTTGGAGTGTATGATATAGTGTTACCTTTTTTATTAGTTTTTACATTGGTTTTTGCACTACTTGAAAAGACAAAAATTCTAGGAGTTCAGAAAGATCCTTATAAGAAAGATGAGACTTCTTATGCTAAAAGAAATCTTAATAGCATGGTTGCCTTTGTAATAGCTTTTTTTGTTATTGCCTCATCAAAGCTTGTTGCACTTATCAATCAAACTGTTAGCCAAATCTTTATTTTACTACTACTTGCAGTAATGTTTATGTTGGTTGTTGGCACATTTAACAAAGATGAAGAATTTTCATTTAGCAAGACACAACAAACAATTTTTACTGTTATCATGGGGATTGCAATAATATTAATTTTCCTTAATGCGCTTGGATGGTTAGAATTAGCATATAACTTCTTAAAGCTCAATTGGAGTGGAGAAGCAGTTTCTGCAATAATATTCATAGTTTTAATGGCAATATTTATAGCATTCCTTGGAAAAGGCGCAAGTACTAGTCCGAAGGAGAAAAAAGAAAAAGAGGAAGATTAACCTCTTAAAACAAGTAACTTTAAATAAGAACAAGCCATAATAAATAAATAAATCATATTTTACTATAAACTTATAAAAAATTTGGTGATACAAATGAATTTTTATGATGCAATCGAAACTCTTGCCGAAAGTGGCTTTTTAGATATATTTTTACCTTTTATGTTGATATTTGTGATAGTTTTTGCAGTATTGCAAAAGAGTCATATCCTTGGAAAAGGTGATGATAAAAGAAAGTACAACATTGTTCTTGCTTTAGTAATGGGATTGTCAGTTGTAGTTCCACATGTTCTTGGAAGATATCCTCCTGAATCAGACCCTGTTTTAATGATAAATAATGTATTGCCAAATATATCTCTAATCATGCTTGCAGTAATAGCATTTATTATGATTGTTGGTGTTTTTGGTGCAAACATAAAAATAGGTGACTCTGCTAGTCTTCACACAATTATTGTTATCTTTGCTGCACTTGCAGTAATTATCACTTTTGGTGTTGCAGCAGGATGGTTTGGACAATTACCTTGGTGGTTGCAATTTCTCGAGGATGAATCAACGCAAGTTACATTTATTGTTATCTTAATTTCAGCGCTGTTGATAGCTCTTATTGCTGGACCAAGTAATAGCAAAAATAAAAGTAAAGATGATGGTCCAACCAAAACTTGGTTAGTTCAACACGATAATAAAGACTAAAAATGGCTTCATTAATGGATCTTAGTTTAACTAAACACTTTACTAGTGTTTTTGTATTTCTTTTAGTTTTTGCAGGAGTATATGCATTACTTGAGAAGTCAAAAATATTAGGAACTGACAAAAAGAATATTAATGCAATAATTGCGATTGTTTTTGCATTCTTAATTATAACTTCTAAAGCAGCAACAACATTTATTTCTTTTGTGTTGCCTTGGTTTTTCATATTGGCCCTAGTCATTTTGTTTCTTATTTTTATGGGTAAAATGTTTGGTAAAACAGACAAAGATATTAAATGGGCATTTAGTTATGGAACAGTTTCTCCTGCGATTACATGGATTATAATCTTTGTAGTATTGATATTAGTATTTGGTTTTAGTAGTATCTTTGGACAAGAATTATTAGAAGATGCAGAAGTTCCTGAAGGTGGTTCAAATATTGAAGTTCCTGTAGAAAGTACATCTTCTGGAACTGGTGAAACTGCGGCTGGTTCTGGTAGTGTAGTGACTAAAGATTATGGTTCGAATGTTTTAGCAACATTTTTTCATCCCAAAGTCATGGGTATGTTGGTATTATTTGTAGTGGGATTAACTGCAATTCTATTAATTACTAAGAGTGGTTTTGCACCTTTTAGTAGATAAATGTTATTTCTAAATTTTTGTAATCTTAAAGAATTATATCGATATTTAGAAACAAAATAATATGCTCAATAAACACAATAATTACCATTATTGGTCATTAACACAATAGTCAAAAACTATTGGTTGTTTAGCAAAACTAAACACAACAAAGTTGAATAAACAAAGTTTATTGGTACCACTAAGTGAAAAAAAGAAAATAAAAAGAAGTTTACTTCTTTTTCTTAATATTTGTCCAAGCAAGATCAAACAGAGCGTCAATTGCTGAAGCAAAGTAAGGCGTATTTATCCATATTCCTACATCATAGTTAGGATGAACATCTTTATCATCCATAATCATAAAGACTATTTCTTTTCCATCAACAACAATAAATCTTGCTTTTGCCTTGCTGTTTTTTATTTCTGCAACATCTTTTAAGTCTGCAGCAGCTTTTTTGTTCTCTTTAGTTATTGGGGCCAGGATTCTGATTTTTACTCCTCGTTTTTTTATCTGTTCAAAAACCGGCTTTAGAGAATCAATCTTTCTAATAAGGCCTTGTTCTGTGGTCATTATTGTAACTGTTTTCTCTGCACCTCGAATAACAAGTTCAAAGTGGTTGTATAAATTATGTCGTCCTTTTAGTGAACCTGAAAGATCACTTGGTTCAACTAATTCAACACCTTGTGTATGTAGTGAGTTAAGTTCATTGATAACGTCAGTATTATTTAAATCTACAAGTCTTTTTACTCTTTCTTCACTATGTTTTTTTATGTTCTTTTTTACTCTTTCAAGAACTTCTTTTGGTGGAACTGCTAAATATTTTATTGGTTTACCTAATTTCATTACTACAAATCCTTTTTTTTCAAGTGATTCAAGAATATCATATGCTCTTGATCTAGGAACATTACCAATGTCTGATAATTCCCCTGCAGTTGAAACTCCTCTTGATAAAAGTGCAGTCCATATTCTAACTTCATATAGGTTTAACCCGAAATATCTTCGCAATTTGCTTAGAAAATCATCTTTAACTATCATTTTATAACACACTCCCCCTCTTTATATCCTATTAATATGTAATGACTAAAAATAAGATAATAATATTAAAATAATACTACTATATATAGGTTTCGGTTTTTTATGATTGTGCAATAGTTAAAACTATTACTTACTTTTCTAAAGATATATTATGGGCATTAATATAGTTTTCAACTAAGAATTTCCAATCAGCAGTAAAGCTTAATTGTTTAGCGTTTATTTTGTTTTTTACTCTTTCAGTGTGTTTTAGCGAAGCAAACTGTTTCATTATTTGAAATAACTTTTTAATTGATTCTTGCTCTGTTTTTTGATGTCTCTCGAGGATAAAAACACCCTCTGATTTGTCGCCTTTTTTTATTTTTTTCTCCATAAATTTTCCAAAGCCAGAAAGATTTGTTGTAACAGTTGGAACACCAACCGCAATTGATTCTAATGGGGTATACCCCCAGGGCTCATAATAGCTCGGTAATATTGTAAAGTGGCATCCTGCTATTGCTTCATACAAATCAAGGTTTAGAAGTAAATCATTACTACTTAAATTAGTAGGATATAATATAACTTTTACAGGATTATCTTTAGAATTGTCTAAACCTTCAGCTAAAAGCATCTGAATAATTTCATTACCAAATTCATCACCTATATTATAAGAGCAGAGTGTAGGGTTTCCCTGTCTTTTCAAAGAAAATCTACTTTTTCTCATGTTTAACAAGAATTTTTGATTTAATGAAGTATCAACATTAATTTTTCTGTTATACATAACATCATATAAAATATCTTCAAAGATTGTATCTGAGTTTTGTTCAATTGCATCTTTTATGTGTTTGAAATAATTTTTATCTTTTAGTATGTCCATTTTAGGTCCATTATTATCTTGTAATGGCCATAGGAAAACAGATATGGTTCTATTTCTAATAGGATTTTCTTTCAAGTCTCTATTTAATTTTCCTAGAGCTTTAATTAGAATATCTGTACCTTTATTTTTTATTTCAGGCCTACCAAATGTAGAAAAAATAAGATTATGTTTAAGATCCATAGGATAATATGGGAAAAAATGATATGTAAGATAATCCCTTAGCTTTTTTCTTGATTTAATGTGCATCATAGATGTTTCTTCTATTGTTGGAAAATCATCTGCATTAAAACCATTTAAAACTAAAACTTCTGGTTTCCTACCCAAGATATGTTCTGCTTCTTTTCCTGTAATCTCAGACACTGTTGTAAAGATGTGGGCATTCTGAGCACAAGCTTTTTCCGCTGTAAATTTATCAATAATTCCAATCCTTCTTGCTTCATCATAACTATTTATTTCTTTAAGATTACTGTATATATCAATACCCCTACTTGCTAAAGATCTTCCAAGCATTGTAGCATGTGTTGTAAATATTGTTTTTACAAGAGGATTAGCTATTTTTAAATGTAATAATCCGAATCCTGATAACCATTCATGAAAATGTGCAACAATTGATTGTTTTCCGGTCTTTTTCTGATATTTATCTATTAACAACCCTATTGCATAACTCCAAAGCATTGGTTCTTCGAATTCCCAAGAACTATATAATGATTCAACCTGAAAGTTTTCCCAGAAATAGTTTTTAAGATAGTTTGTTCTGTATTTTATTGAGTCAAATTCAAGAAGAATTACTTTAGGTTCACCCTCAATTAACCAGTAACCATAGTGACAAACAATTCCTGTTTCTGCAGACAATTCATAGAAGATATCTTTTAATTCTTTAGGAGGTTCCTCTTCTTGAAATTCTGGTTCAGCTCTTTCCTTAAAATAGGGCCCAACAAGAAAATATTCTTTGTAATATTTTAACATGTGGACTGCTTTTGAGGAAACAACTGTATAAATTCCTCCAACTTTATTACACACCTCCCATGAACACTCAAAAACTGTTCTTGCTTTTGCAGTAACCATATTTATTCTTATTTTTTGCCTTTCGCTCAATTGATATGTTTGTCAATGGTTCTGCAGTCCCGTGGGAGCGTCCCCCTGCGACGAACTTTATTGTTATGAGCTCACCTTAAGGCAGTATTATTTACCAAAAACTATTGCTAATATATTTATATATTATTAGTCTTGCATGATCTTTATTTTTTGCAGTTTTAATTTTTTCTGCAAGATCAAATTCTTCAAAAACATCCTTTATCCAGTTAGCAAAATCATTCTTATCATCATTTGCATGGTGTTTAAAGTGATGTTCATCAATCATTTCTAATGCATCAGCCAATTCCTTAACATTTTTTATTTTATGTCCACCCAAAAGAACAAAATAGTGATCTTCAGGTAAGGTCTTTTTTAATTTTGTTTTTACTGTTTTTTTAGAAGGTTTATTCAACTTAGTTGAATGACCAAAAGATTTGTCTTTTGTTTTCTTAACTACAGGTTTCTTTTTTTCTTTAGTAAGTTTTGTTTGCTTAGCCAATTCTTTCACCTCTCTGAAAATTATCTTTTTAACTTTTAATTAATCCTACCGGTTTATCAACAGGAATATTAATCTTAACCTTTTCACCTTTTCCATCAGCATTTAATCTAAGTGCAATATCATTAAGTACATTCATGAATGATGTGAATCCATCATAAGGATTGTCATAAGGACTAAAGTATTTGTGTACATCTCCATCATTAAACCATTTTGTGCACATATAATAAAAATGGTCGCTGGTAGTTAGTTTTCTCCATGCTTCAATTAATTTATGGTCTTTGGAGTTTTTTATATGTTCCTCTAATGCATATAGCTCTTTTATTGCAGAGTTTTGAATATCATTACCTAACCATGCAGTAAGATCCCTTTCTGTGTCTGCCCATGAAACAAAGCAGGGAAAATCCATGTCTGCCCTAACTGGATGTTCTGCTGCTTCTGATACGGTTACAAATCCATTATCAGGATGGTTTAATATTTCTTCAGGAAGATGTTCCATAAAATCAAATATTCCTGTGTCTGCCCATTGGTGTTCACCAAATGTTTCATAATCCATAAATAAATTTACAACGTCACCATTTCCATTAATTGCATTCACCCACTTTGAGAATTTTGGAACAGTTAGTGGATGTTCATTCCATGATTTATTAGAAAATCTGAATGCAATATCATCACTCAATTTATAATTTTTTAGTAAGAGTTTTATATTTGCATTTGGTGTTTTATAGACAAAGTTTGGAGATTTCCAACCAAGAATTTTATCTGCACCTTCAGCGAGTATTATAGAATAACCCATCTTTTCGATTTCATAAGCTAACTCATTATTAAAAACAAGTTCAGTGTTTCTAAAAACTTTGGGAGTAACACCAAATAACTCTTTTATTTTATTTTTATGCATCTCAACTTGTTCTCTAAACTCTTGTTTTGAGAAAAGAAAGGATAGTGAATGATAATATGTTTCATTTAAGAATTCAACACATCCTGTATTTGCTAATTCTTTGAAACTTTCAAGAACTTTTGGTGTATATTCTTCAAATTGTTCTATTGCTGTTCCAGAAATGCTAAATGAAATTTTAAATTTTCCTTTGTATCTTTTTATTAATCTTAAGAAAAGATTATTCATAGGAAGATAACACTTGTTTGCAACTTTTTCTGTTATTTCCCTGTTCTTTTTATCATCAAAATAATCTTGATTCTGTCCAATATCAAATACTGTATAGTGTCTTAGCCTAAATGGCTGATGCACTTGAAAATAAAAACATAAATTTACCATGTATACCTCCTTTATTTAATTCTGTTCAACTACTATTTGAACCTTTCGTTTGTTTACTCTTGTTTTTGTTTGTTGTTTAAATAAACACAAAAATCCTCATAGATTTTTGGTCATTATAATTTAAAATAAATTATAATAATAAAAAAGGTAGGCCCCACAATTAGCCGTTTGCACGACTAATCTATGGTGGCGGGGCTACCTAGGTTGAGAGCGTTATTTATGCATGTTCATTGATTCATTATATGCATCTATTAGTTGATTAACTGGTTTTTCCCAAGTTCTGTTATCTATTTCAATCATACCATAATCTTTCATTTGTTTATGTAAAACATTGTAACTTAGCAGATTGAGAATTTTATTTGCCATTTCATCTGTATCCCAGAAATCAACTTTAAACACATTGCTTAGTGCTTCTGCTACACCTGATTGTTTAGTAACAATTGATGGTGTACCATATTTCATTGCTTCCATAGGAACTATTCCAAATGGTTCTGAAACAGAAGGCATCACATAACAATCAGCAATTTTGTATAGTGCTTTACCTTCTTCAAGAGTATAAGGTCTTCCATTAAATAAGACATTTTTTGATATTCCAAATTGTGCTGCAAGGTCCATCATTCTTCTCAAATAGGGTGGATCTCCTCCTCCCATTATAACAAAGACAACATCTTTTCTTTTCTCAAGAACTTTTTTTGCAGCCATAATAAGATATTCAACACCTTTCTGAATAGTGACTCGTCCTGTAAACAAGACAACTTTTTTATTTTTAAAGTTAGGTGCAGGAATATCCATAATATTTCCTATGAGTGTGTTTTTTCCATGATGAATAACTCTTATTTTTTTAGGGTTAATGCCGTATTTTTCAACAATAATATTTTTTATGAAATGGCTTATAGCAATAACAATATCTGCTCTTTTTAACCCACTATATTCAATATCTCTTTCCCATTGTGATGCATTACCAAGATATCGGTCATAAATAGTATTATGAATATGAACAACCAGTGGTTTACCTGTTTTATCAGCAATCCCAATTGCAGCAGGATATGTTAACCAATCATGGGCGTGGATAACATCAAAATTAAGACTGTCTACAATATTGTAAACCCTTTTAGCATAAAGATCAATTTCTGTTGGTAAGTTTGGGCCATAAAGATCATCTTTAGTAACTTTTCCTCTTAATAGTTTTAACTGATATTCTTCTTCATAACTTTCAGAATTTTGATAGGGCATAAATGCTCCTGGAACACTAATTAGTTTAGGTTTCACCTTTTTACCAAGAAAATGATTTTCTGCAACTATTAATCTTGCAAATTCAGAATGAGCATTGTCTGGACCAAGAGGCATGATATAAGTAAGTGGAATGTTCCTTTTAGAGAGCTCTTTAACTAGTTCATAACAAATCATTCCTAGTCCGCCAACATGTAGAGGCGGTAGCTCCCACCCGAGCATAAGTACTTGCATCTCAACCCCTTTTTTACTAAGTATTGAAATTAGAATTATTCAACACCCTCAACCAAGAATTATTCGAGCTTAACTCTTTATATAGTTTGTTGTTTTTTTGTAACTACTTTGGAACGAATCACCTTTTTTTCAAGATTTTCTTGAAGCACAGGAAAATCTTTGATTTTTATGCATTCAAAAAAGCCTACCTTTTTTCAAAACTTTTTTGAAGCACAGATATTTCACAGAAATATATGCATTTAAGAAAATCACCTTTTTCTCAAAATCTTCTTAAAGTAACCCATTAAAGCATAGGCTTCCCGTCTAGAAAGCATTAATTTAGAAAGCAATTTCTTCCAAACAAGTCTTTGAGTTTTATCCTGGCTTGCTCTAAGAAAACTCATATTATCAATAGTTTGATTAACCAATTTATTTAATTGTTTAATTTCTGTTTTTTGAGCTTGTTTTGGCATCTTTGACTTTATTTTTTCAGAATTTGCAGTTTTGTAAAGTTCATAGAGACAAACTGTAACTGCATGACTTAAATTTATAACACCATATTTCTCAGATACAGGTATTGTTATTGCAAAA
>CAYZNE010000003.1:5342-22300 GCA_964478955.1 uncultured Methanosarcinales archaeon | reverse complement strand
AAAATTTTTCTCTAACAGAGAAAACTTATTCTACTGGAAAGATAAAAATGAAGTAGACTTTGTGATTAAAAATAACGCATACAATGTTATTTCAAGCCCAAAAATACCTGAAAGAGAATACAAAGGTTTAAAAGAAATAAAACAAAAATTTAAACATATTCAAAAAATAATAATATTAAATCCAAGTATAACAACAAAAGAAAAAGGTATTGAATTAATAAAAATACAAGATTTTTTAGATGAATGATGTTACACAAAAAGCACCGAAGTATTATATGCACTCACCGACGTAGAGGAGCACTGCGACCATCGTCGGTAACATCATTTAAGCGAAACATATTTATAGGACATTTCATATTTATTAAATTATGTGGTTATTAAAATTAAAAGTTAAATCAAAGAATCAATTTCTTGGAAAATTGGCCATTAAGCACAAGGTTTCTATGACAGGATATCCTCTTTCTTATTATAAAGATGATAAATTTATTTACTTAATTCAATGCGGTTTTTTGTTTGGAAAAGAAAAAAACAAAAAAGATTTACTTAAGGATGCTAGGAAAAAAACAGAGCTTGTTAAATTAGAAATTAAGAATGATTTTGCAACGTTTATAACAAAACAACCATTATTTACAGAACCTTTTTGGGATCCTAGGATTATAAGACCAAATCCCACCATTATTAATTACAAAGAAGAAAAACACATTTGGGATTTAGCTAGTTTTGATAGAAAAATATTAGAAAATGTTTTTAAATTTGCTAAAAAATATCTTGGAGCGGAAATGTTGAAATTTAAAAAAGAAAAAATATCTAATATTTCTATTACAAAATTGCTTCCAGACTTAACTAAAAAACAAAAACAAGCATTAGAGCTAGCTATTAATAATGGTTATTATGATTATCCTAAAAAAATAACAATGGAAAAACTTGCTAAATTAATGAAAATTTCTTACTCTACCTATCAACAGCATTTGAAAACATCTGAAAGTAAAATTATGCCATCTATATATAAAGAGTTGTGATTCTGGCCAAAAAAACCGATAATTGTCGGTAAAAGTTTAATATATTGTTTCTCATTACTATTTATTAGTAATTAATCATAAAATGTAAAATGGATAAACTAAACAAAAATCATATAATCGGATTAACTTCTGAAATAAGTGAAATTAACCACATTAAAAAAAGATATTTCTTCGAGGAATATATGAATCATCATGTTTTAGTTTTTTTATATGGTAATCACAAAATGGTGGTTCCTAAAAAAGATATTCGTGATTTGGGATTTAATCTTTATTTTCCAAATAATATATATGATACTCGTTTAGAACTTCTAATTACTCCTGTTAAATTCAATACAATTGAACAATTAAAAAAAAGTAAAAGACCTTTATATTATTTAAATGAAACGAATTTATATCACTCTAATCCTTTTAATCACATGCTTGATTCTTATTATCATACCTCCATTCCTAAACCTTTTTCTGAATATTATGGTAGTAATAACAAAATTGTTCATATAACTTTAAAAGATATAAAAGATCATCATAATAAAATTAATATAGTTTTAAAAGATAATAAAAATGCTCGGAAAAAACTTGAAGAAATTAATCAAAATAGCCCATTTATTTCGCCAATATTTACAGTAAATGTCATAGGCAAGTTAAATTATGAGGATTCAAATTATATTTTTAAACGTAGTCGAAGATATAAATTAATTGAATGAATAATATCACAATAAATTCTTAGAAATGATGTTACTCGATTTAGTGCAAGTAGCACTAATGCACTCGCCGGGACTACAGAACTAACTTTAATTAAATTAATTGAGCGAAAGACAGTAAACATTTCTTAGAAAAAGAAATTAATAAAAATAAAGAATTAAAGTTTATACTTATAGGTATTTCTAACACCCGTATTCTTGAACTTAATTATGTTTGCTTTTCTTAGTTTCTTCAAGCTCATAGTTACACTACCAATAGAAATACCCAAGGCTTCAGCAATATCTCTACTAGTAAACCACTTACCCTTATTTTTTTGTAAAAAAGCATAAACCTCTTGTTGACCCATTTTCTCTTACCCCCAATAAATATAATATTAAACTATGAATGATGCAATTATTAATACAACACCTGCTCCGATAGCAATCCAAGAATATAAAGAATATTGGCTTAAATTGCCAAAATAATTCTTGATATTGTTGAAAATTTTCTTAAAATCAATATCAACAGTTTTACCTGAAAATGCCATATAATTACCAAGATATACTTGAAACTATTTAAACATTTATAGCCATTAACTAGTAGTATAGTATATAAAGAACTAGAACTGATGCAGGTAACTCACTGCTTTACAGAGCTTACAGGGCTTTAAGCCATCTTTTTGTGCATCATGTGCAGAATAATAAAACTTTAACCTTTTTTTTACTTTATTTTCAACCATTTTGCAATCAAGAGAGTGAAATTTACTACCACCTTTGATTGCAACAATTTTTGCATCTGAAGCGTTAACTTTTTTCGGATTCTTAACAGGCTTATACCTTCTAACAGTTGAAGCCTTAATCTCTTTAGATTTAGCCTTTAAAGCTTCAATAGGAGTTGCAAGATTTATTGTTAATAAAATTGCAAGAAGATTTGCAATTATAATTGCAATACCAATCAAAATAACTGCTTGACTTCTGAACACTGCATATGCAGGTATAAAAAATATAGTTATAATAATTATCACAAAATTATATATATTATATGTTGTCCAATTTGCATTAGTAATTAATCTGTTTGAATGCATAAGAACAGTTATACCTAATAGTAACATAATAATTGAACTGGTTATAACTAAATCTTGAGAAAGTAAACATAATATTAGAACAAAAATTATTTGTAGAGTTAAATAAGCCAATATCTGTGCGTTAATCTTTGTCTCTGCCATATAAATAGCTTGGAGCAACTACTATTTAAACTTTGCTATGTTTTTCTATTACTGAGTGGAGAAAAAGAAAAAAATACTCAATAACTATAAATAATTATTGGCACCGAAAAAACAAAAAGCAAAGCTCTTTGGTCATTAAAGCAAACTTGAATAAAACAAAAAATCCTAATAAACCCTATGATTCTCTTCTGCAAACTCTAAATCAACTTCATTCAGAAAATCCAAGTCATCAAGATCATTCATCTTAATTTTACTGTTAGAGATAGTATAAAGAACATCACCAATATAAAGTGCTCTTCTCACATGAGAATTATAACCACCTAGACGATAACCACTTTTATCATAAACAGATTCATCCCCAATATGACTAACTCTACCTCTCAGATCAAAACCATCTTCAAGATTTAAATTATAAACATATGCTCCTTGAAAAGTAAATTCACCCTGAGCATTTTCAGGTTGACCGTCCTGTAATTCTGCAACAGTTATAGGAATAATTAAAAGTTCTTTTTCCTTATCAAATAATAATGCCTTATGATTATGTGCCGCTTCAGATTCTGTTCCTCTATCACCAATAACTTCTTTATACATTTCTACAGGATTACTTACATCAGAAACATCAAACACAGCCAACTTAACTCCTTGGATTGCAGTATAATAAACAGCACCTTCAGTGTGAATTTTGTCAGCATCAATACTTGCATCAACTTCTTTACCAATACCAATTAAATGTGTTTCATCCAATGGATGTAAATAATCAGAATAACCAGGAATTTTTAATTTTCCAAGTATTTCAGGATTCTCAGGGTCTGCTAAATCAATAACAAATAAAGGATCAACATGTTTAAAAGTTACCATGTAAGCCCTTTTCCCCATAAATCTAACAGAATAAATTGATTCTCCTGGTGCAATATCTTCAATTTCACCAACAACCGCCAGATCATCATCTAAAATATACATATTATTATAAGATGTATCTACATTATTAGAATAACCCCTAATAGTAGTTGCAATCCGAAAATGTTCATCATACTCGTCCATAGAAAACTGATTAAGAATTGTTCCAGGAACACTTCCTGAAGCTTCATAATCTATATCCCCATCATCAAGTTCTAATTTATAGATGTAAGTTTCTTCTGTTCCTTCGCTACTCCAAGAATATTTCGACTGTGCAATATACATGTTCTCAAGTGAAACATACATATTCTGTCCTGAACCAACTATTACTTCTTTACTAATATCAGACCCATCAACAGGAAGTGCAATTATAGAGATAAAAGATTCTGCAATCATTGGTTCAAAATAACCAACTTGTTTTGGTTCAACCAGATCAACCGGTTCAGCACCATCAATAGCCAAATAAGGAATTATGTGGTCTGAATAGGGATAAGTTGAAACCGCATAATAAACATAATCACCTATCATTCTTGAAGAGACATAACTTCCTTCAACATCAACAGTCTTAATTATTTCTGGTTCAGCAATGTTTGAAAGATCATAAATTCTTGCCTCTAAGAAATTAGTCATAGGTCTATAGGGCATTTCACTAAGTTCTTCTCCATCTTCTATAATAACTGGTTTTCCTCTATAAGAAGCACTACCAAAAATTATCAACTTATTCTCACTAATAAAAAACTCATTAGCATAAAAGTTTTCAAATTCAATATAACTAACTAGTTCTGCATCTTCTGCAGGATAAGCTTCAACAATATTTAATGTGTTTCCACTTAAGGTATAGATAAATTTACCATTTGTCTTAACAATGTCTGCTTCATCAACACCTTCAACTTGAGTATTAGTTTCAGAGTAATCTGCTCCGCCAACATCATTTGTTGCTTGAGGTGCAGATGCAGTTTCTGCCATAGCTTTCATACCTGTTCCAGCACTTAACACCATGTCACGCATTCCACCCATTCCCTGACCTTCAATTGAACCAAATGCATCCTCAATTTCTTCTAGAGAACTAAATCTCTTCAAATCAAGGTTTTCATCACCCAGATTTAAGGGATTTGGCACCCTAGGGTTACATCCTGCAACAACTAACATTGCAATTATTATGAGTCCTAAAATTGTATATATTTTTTTCATGAATATCACCTTTTATAATTAATTATTAATAGGAAAGTTAAGCATTAATATATACTTTCTTAAAGCTTTGAATTGAGTTGAAACTATAGTAAAGCTAATCTACTGTCTCTTAAGTGCAAATGCAAGCTTTATCTTTATTGTTTCATCTGATTCAAGCCATTTGCCAAGCTCCCAATCATAAATTTCTTCTTTTTCTTTTGTATCTAAGCAAGTAAAATATTTTAGTCTATAGTTTGACAAAGAACTATTACAATTAGGAAGAGGATTAACAGTTAAATTGATTTCAACCCCAAGAGTATCATAATACTTATCTACACCACTAACATTTTTATAAAATATGAACGCAGATACCCCAGCTGTATAATTAGTAACAAAATAAATTTTTTCTATACCTATTAAAGCAGGAGAAGTTGGTGCTAAAAACTCATTAATTTCATACTCAAGAAGATATGAAGCTTGGTTTTGAATAATATTTATTTCATCAAAACCAATATAAAAATTATCTGGAACACTCAACTCATATTCCTTAAATAGTTCAATTGATAAATTATTTTTAATTGTTAATATGTTAGTACTAGAATTATGAATAAAAGAAAGTGTTTGGTCTTTCATATCTGCAGAAAAAGGAAACTCTTTTGCAACAGGATATTTGCATCTTGGATAACCAAATTCAACTGCATTCACGAAATTATCATACATATAATTAAATAAATTAACTTCTGGCTCTTCACAAAATTGTGTAAAAGTAACATTATACTTAGAACCTAAATTATTAAATTTAAGATTAACAACTGCTTCAATATTAGCTTTTTGCAAATCCGAAATTATTTTTGTTAAATTACTATAAACTTTTGGGAACTTAGGAGCTTTTATTGTGAAAGATGGAACAAATTTTAACAAACCATAATTAACTATATCATCTTGAGAAAACTTTGCAAATGAAGAATTTAACTGCATAACTCTTTCAACAAAATAAATATCATTATCCCCACCACAATAAAACTTGTTAAATCTTCTTACTGCACTTTCCCACCCTTCATAAGTTACCTGCGACCGTTTATCTTCGCAATCACTACCAGATTCAGGATAAGTAATAGGTACAGCAAATGATCCTTTGCTTAAAATATATGCAGCACAACAAACTGAACTATGTGGATTTGAATATTCATGTTTTACTGTTTCCTGATTTTCTAAACGATGTTGTATATCAAGATCTTCAACTTCATCATTCATACATCCAGATTCTATACAATCAAAATAATGATAGTTTTTACCTTTAGAATCAAAAGGAACAAGCTGCATTAAACCAATTGCCCCATTTTGATCATAAACATCATTAGGATCTAGGATTCCTGCAGTTTTACCAATACCCATCAATGATTTTAAAAGATTTTCAGGAACTTCAAATTTATTTGAATATTTTTTTATAAGAGGAATATACCTATTAATATTAGTCATTATTAATTTTATTTCAGAATCTTTAAACCTATTTAATCTTGCTTTTTCTGCAGAAACAAAGTTAATATTCGTAGATAAAAACAATAAAATTACAAAGAACATAAAAATAAATTTCAGGTTTTTGTAAAATTTTGTTTTTTCCATTTTTGTATTATTAAATTTTAGGATAATCTGGTCTAACAATCATTCTAACTCCATCAGTTTTATCAAGGTTTGATAAGAATATTTTTAGATTCCTATCTTCAGGAACTTTATCATATAAATTTCCAATTATATGTTTTCCATTTCCATCAACACCAAGATAAACAAATATGTGAGTTATTATGGGGAAATTTTCACATTCAATATTGAACTCGCTGAAGTCACAATAGAGAGGATTACCTGAAATTTCAATTGAATCCTCAACACAAAACCCGATTTCACCATCAGTTCTCAAGTAGCTAGCAGGATCAGTTGTTCCTTTATCATAGCCACACATATTATCATTATTATAAAAATTATAACCACTCCATTTACACCAGCTTGTTTTTGTTGATGTAAATAAAATATCTCCTTGTTTCAGAAGTCTCCCATCTAAAAATAATTGATCAAAGGATAATCCTGGCCCTGCATAGACAACTCTTGAAGTTTCAGGACTTATTTGTGCATTTCTAAGATTACATGCTGCAACACCCCATGCATGATTTGGGAAACAAGCAATTCCAGTAAAACTAGATTCATCTTTGTAAGCTGTTTTTATCAACCAATTTACATATAAGGAACATTTTCCTGATTTCATACTTTTGAAAGGTTCTTGATTAAGATCAATATCTAATATTTTTTCTACAACCTTCTTATGATACTTTGAAGTTTTTATTGAAAGATCAACAATAGCTCCGTGAGGAAGAATATTAAACTCAAAATCTTTATTTGTTATAAGTAAATAAACCTGCTCAAGATTCTTTGGAACAATATAATTATTTTCAACATCAAAATAATTAAATTCTATTTCTTTGAGATTAGAATCTCTAGAAGTATATTTTACTAACTTTTCTTTGAATGCAAATAAATATTCATCACTATAATCATAATTATCTACACAAGATTTTCCAGATGTGTCTGAAAGCAAATTATAAATATGTGTTCCACACCCAGTAATATCTTGATTAGGATTAGATGAATCAACCTGATTGTAAAAACCTGCGTTTTCTGCTAATTCAACCTGAGAAATTTCTTTTTTTGCAAGCTCTGCAGAACTATCAACATAAAGTAATAAGGCATCTTTTTTATTAAGTGTTAGAATTGTTCGTTTTTGTACATTACCAAAGTCTTCAACTTCAGGACCATCTAAATTGTTTGTTGCAATAATTAAATATATTAACATGCCTATAATTGTCAAAGCCATAAACATTACAAGTATTTTTGCTTTTTTATTTTTAAAAATCATTTTACTTCATTTGACACAAAACATAAAGTTATTTTAATATTATCATCTTTTCCAGGAACTTCATAAGAAAAAATCATCTCAGATTCTGAAACATCAGAATAACATGGCTCAGATAATTCTTCACCCTGCAAAACTACACTAAAATCAAGGTCTCCACCTAAATTATCCCCCATATAAAAATCAAGGTCTCCACCTAAATTATCCCCCATATAAACTTCATTGTATTCATATAAATTAACAACAAGTGCCTGCTTACAATTTCCAAATTCATTATCAGTCATAATTTCTTTATTGTGATCAAGCCACATCAAAAATTCTCTTCTAGTTATATTTTCAGGAACCCCTGCACAACCTCGTAAATTTATTATTTCACCTTCAAATGCAGAAATCACATAATGAGGAAAATTTGTTCCCAAAATATTTTTACCAATATCTTTTTCTTTTAGTTTTTCTGCAAAATTAATATATATTAATAATAAAACAAGAAAAGCTACAAGAGCTATGATTGACCATAAATCAAGCAAAACAAAAAGTCCTGCCGCTTTCTTATTTCCTTTTAGTATTTTTTTCGTCATTTTATGAATTTGGAATTAAAACTTTCAATTGTACATTACAAGGAATAATTGTTGAGTTAAGCTTACAACTTGATTCAAAAATTCTTAATAATCCTGTTACTGCACCCTTACCTTTAAATCTTATCTTAGGATTTAACAATTTAAATTGGGTTTGATTTGACACAAAACTTTTTCTCTCAAATTTTGTTTCATTCCAGTAAGTTGTTGTTAAATTAAAAACAAGAAGGTTTGTCCTCGATGGATGATATATTTCATTTCTAAAGTAAACCTCAAGATCATCCTGAGAAACAAATGAATTTAGTTTATCTAAATCAATTATATTATTATAAATTCTGTTTATTGGGTCATTTTTATAATGTATTGTATCTGAATAAAGAACTCTTCCCATTAATATCTCGGCTCTTGGTTCATAAATATCTGGAAAAGGGCTAAGCAACATATTTGCAAAAAGAACAAAAACATAAACTGAAGCTGCAATAAAAATAATTCTATACAAAAGCATTCCCATATCTTCCATACTCATTGCTTTTTTCAGTTTTCTACTCTTCTTTATTATTTTTCCCATCTTTATTGACTAATCAATTTGTTTATCTTTTCTTGACTTATTTTTTCTGTTGACTTTCTGAGATTATCAACAATAACTTTTGCAAATATCCTATTATTAATATAAAAGTTTTCTATATCTGAAGACTGGAATTCTAATATAATAACCGCATTATCACTTTGAGAATATTCTGCTGTCTCTGTTGAAGAAGCAGGTTTAATAAATAGATTTACATCCTGATTAACATATTGTTCAAGTTCAAAATACATATAATCTAACTGAGAAAACACATTACATGCAATATTATTTGCTAAAGCAGAGTCTCCAGTTGGACTATATTTAACTGATATTGCATCTTTAGTTGATTGTCTAAACTTTATCACAATAGTTAAGTTGTTACTATCTCTAAGATCAGGGTCTTCAATGTTTTCAGAATATAGTCTTGATTGTAATGCACTATAACTTCCTAAATCATCTGAATATTGAACTGCAATCTGGTTTTTTGTTTCTAACAAAACATTCTGCAACTTTATGGGAAGATTCTGATTCTCAGGCAGGTAAATTTTTGTCAGAACAAATTCTTTTTTATCTCTTGATAATGTCCTACACTGAAGAATAGATTCTGCTGAAAATGTTATTTGATCACCTGACTTAAATATTGCAAGTGCTTCAAGAGGTGCAAATATTTTTAGATTAGATGATTTTTTTGTTAAAAAAGGTTTAACATTCTTATATTGAGTTTCATTTCTTGAGAAGATACTTACATATCCAGGGATAATATCAACAAACAATCCTGTTTGAGCACTTGAGAGGGCTTTACTATGAGTAACAACATAGTTTATGCTTAAATCTTCTGGAATCCCCTCTATTAAAGACAGAGTCATACTAATATCTTCAACATAATATTGCCTCCAATAATAAGTTCCACTATTAATTGAATTAACAAAGCTTAATAATGCGATAAAAACAATTGCAGAAAAAACAAGATCATATAAAAATGACATCATAAATGCCTCACTACCCTTTTTATTTTTAAAAACTCTTTTTTTCATTTTTTAATTTTTAATTCACTCAAGTGATTGAAATAGTAGAACATTTATTATTAGTATCATCATATTCACATTTTTCATATGGATCATTAAGATATATACCAAGAGACCATATGCTGTTAAGATACAAGTTACAAATATCTCCTTCACAATTAGATTTAGTGTTATAATCCTGGCAATCAGTTATACTATCACATGGACCAATTGAAATAGTAGAACATTTATTATTAGTATTATCATATTCACATTTTTTAACAGCATTAGGAGGAATATATAGTTTACAAAAATCATCTCTGCACTCAAACTTTCCATTATAATCAGAACAGTCAGTTATTTCATCACATAAATCTGTACAAACTTCTTGATTATTTTCTATTCCCCAAACACAACCTAATCCACTTACACTACAAACATCACTATTACAAGAATCTGCATCATAATCTTCACACTTTGTTATTTCATAACAAGAAGAACTGCACACTGCAGGTGTTTGAGTGTCATCCCAATAACATAAGTTTCCTGTATCACAAGCATCAGATGCACATGCATATTTATCCTCATATATTGAACAGGGTGTAAGAACAATTCCTTGGGCTGCATCTTCACAAAAGTTTGTGGGAAGGTTTACTACAGTTGTAGCTTCTGCATCTCCAAATTTAGCACAGTAACCATATGTTATTGCTCTTGGAAAAATAACTTTATTATTAGCTCTTGAATAAAATGAGCTTGTGCCACCACCACAAGCACACATTTCTGCAAGTGTTCCTTGTGGACAAAAACCTATTCTATCTTCTGATTCAATCAACCCACTAATAGTTTGTTCACAATATGAAAGATTTCCTGGTTCATCTACAACCTCAAAAACAGTATGCAAAAACTGGTTATCACATGAATCTAAACCAGGATGTTTTAATAAAAAATATTTTCTATTAAATAAACCATAAGAATAAGGAAACACTATAAGCATAGAATTATCATCTGTTTTTAATAATTCAACATAAAGAGGTATTGGAACTGATTTTTTTGATTTTATTACTAAGTCATGAAGAGGAACATCATTAATGGTTTCATCATAAAATCCAAGATACTGCGTTCTATCTTTGATAGCATAGGTCTCACTACCTTCTATAAATTTTCTTATATGAGCTCCAAGACCAGATTTTTTAGTAAAACGAGCACCTAGAAATGATCCTGCATCAGATTCACTAAAAGAATACTCCTCAGAATTAAACATAATTATTTTTTCTTCGTAAATATGATTTGCAATAAACATTTCAACATCGATGTGTTCACATTTGACAATATTCTTATGTTTATCGTCCTCTTCATCTCCCGGTTGCTTATTATATAAACAAAGACATGTTTGATCAGGTTCTTTACTGCACTTCTCTGGTCTAAAAGCAGTAAATAAGCTAATCTCCCCTACAAAAACTTTATCAGAATCTGAATAATTTACAAAAGGTGATGCTGCAGGAAATGCAACAAGATAATAATCTGCAGGCATCAACAGCTGAGAATAAGACAAACTGTATTCAGCTTGAGTATAAGTCATAGTCCTAAGATTAGAAACAAATACATTAAACTGCATTTCTGCTTGTTCTTCAAGTGAAGTGCCTTTTAGGTTTCTCCATAATGATACTAAGACAAATATTAATAAAAGAAAGAAAATTGAAAATAAAACAATCTCAAGAAGAGCCTTTCTCATACTATCAGTCTGCGCTTTTTTAGCCCTAAAAACCATCCTCTAACCTCAACATAAAATTAAGAAGGATTGTTTAAAAAGATTGTTATAAAAAGAAGATATTTTAGAACAACTTCTATTACTGTCTTAAAGTGAGCTGATTAGAGAAAAACTTTGAGTGCGCAGTAGGGGGCCGCTCCCTAGGGGACTACCACACCATCAAATAACAAATAGATTCAGCAAAAGACAGTAAAAATATTGTTATAAAAAAGCACGAGAAACTTATATTTTCACAGGAAAATTAAACTCTTTAGTGAAAATAATAGTTTTATCTTCAGTAGAAGAATCATAAACAGTTAATTTAAACCTACAATCACCAATATTTAAATTGAAGTCATATTCTTCGAACTTCTTATCACATTTAGGAAATGAGAAATCACCATCATCACGATAGGAGCAAATAATTTCAAGAGGTTCACCAAGAGCAAGAGGTTCACCATCATAACATTTTGTTGTTGCTCTAACAGGAATTAACTCAAGTTTGAATTGAGTTACATCATCTTTAATTTTCCTTCCATACAAATATTCAGGATAACTAAACTCAACAGCAGTTATTTTTATTGAATCTGCCCCACCTGTTGAAAGATAATCTTGTGTTCTTCCTGCAAGTCTATCAATATATTTATCTCCATCATATAATTCAAGAAGTATATTTTTCTTAGGATTATTAGCAGTACAACATTTCATGTCTGCAGTATCTTCAGGATTATCATCTTCTTTACAAGATATTCCTGATGAATCAAATGAATTATCATACTTAGCACAACTTTCACTTGGACTAATACAAAAACCTGTGCCCCAAAGAAGTTTATAGCAATCATTATACTCATCTAAAGTAGCTTCTACAGCTTCTTTTCCACCAGTTAACATTGAAATAGCAAACCAAACAATAAAACCAATAATAACTACTGCAGCCAATATTCCAATTACAGATTGTATAGCTTTCTTATTATATTTTAATTTTAGCATTTTAACTCAGTGCATCAGGAAGCAATCTTTTACAACACATTTCATCTTCAAGACATCCTTTTGCTTTACCTGTTTCTATGTGTAATATCCAGCCTATATCACTACAACTATTAATCTTTTCCTGAGAATAACATTTTGTTTCATAAAGACCCTCTGGAGTTGGATTACCACAAGTTGTAAGAATATCAAATGTGGATTTTCCAAAAAATAATCCTTCAAATATAATATTATATAAAACAAAAAGCAGAATAAAAATAAGAATAATTGTTCCTAATATCATCAATGGTTTAGCAAATACATCTGCTTTCTTATTTTTCATTTTAAATTATTAAGTTTATTTTAAAAGTATATTAAACAATAATATCCTGTTGGAATAAAATATTAATGACACAGTCATCTTGAAGTAATGCATGTATTTTCCCAAACACAATCAAATAAATTACAATCATGTCCCTGTTCACAATCTTCTTTAGACAATAAAAATTCGCAACTTCCTGGGCATTTTTTGCAGTCTTCATCTTTTTCATTCCAAAAACAACCAGCAGTATTAGGACTAAATGTGCAAGGATTTATAACACAAGCCTCTTCTTCATTATAATTTGCACACTTTGTTACCGAAGAGCAATCCCTACATTTATTTGAAAACTGCCACCATTTTTTTCCATAATAACAACTCAAATCTTCACAATAATTATCTTCTGAATAATAGCTATCAAATTGTGACTCAAGTTCTAATGAGCCCCAAATATTATTACAAGGATTTTTAGATTCAATTTCAGTACATGAATCAACATCACAAAGCTCTGGCTGATTTAAGTTTGGACCTAAATAATAAATAACTTCACAATTTGGGTTTTTTAACCAATCAGTTTTTACTTTTTCTACTCCTTCAGCTCCTATTGCACAAATTGTGTCTCCTTTTGCAATATTCTTATAAAAAAGTTTAGTATTATGGTCTTCTACAAAAACTATATCTTTATACAATAATTTGTAGGCAGGTTCTCCATTTCTTACTGTCTGAAGTTCTTCACTAACACAATCAGGATTATTTTCAGAATTATCTATCAAATCAACTCCAACAAATTTACAAGCAGTTTTTGTATCATCATCTTTAATTGTTTGACAAAATAATTCACAAACTCTTTTCTCACCACTAAATAAAGTTCCTAAATTATCCCTCTCAACTAAAAACAGGTCTATTCCAGTAATTTCAGATTCTCCACAAGTAGGACTACCAGGAATACAAGTTGTTTTATCTTCAATAATATATGTATCTGGATCAAATTCAGCAACATCAAACAATGTTGAAATACTCGCAGCTGTTTTAGCTAAATAATCTGGTCTAGAATTATCATCATCACCACAGCCTTCACTCCAATAAATAAAATCAACTTTAAACATTGCCTTTGATTGTGGAATTAACTCACCACTTTTAATACAAAAAGATCGATAATCAAAAGAAGCATCCCGAACACTTTCCTTAAAAACATTACCGGGATTTGCAAAATCAAAAGTAAGATTTGCTGTGCATATCCCTGTTTCATCAGCAGAAATATATTCTGTTGCTTCTCTTTTTGCTTCTGTAGTAAAATAAGGAAACTCAGGAATACCATTACTATTATCTTCTTCATTAATTCCACCAATCTGCATTCTACAACATTTTGCTGTTGCAGAAGCTGTTAAAGTAACTTTTTCATTACCTTGAAATAAAACCTGACCATTAGTTATTGGTTCAGGAGGTTCTTTATTTTTATCATACTGAGGAAATAAATAATAACAGTTTTTTTCCTTATTACCACTATACCATTTAACAGCAGTTTTCCAAGTAGTATCATCTTTATTATCTAAATAAACATAGCAAATTTCATAAGGAGCACATGCTCCTGCACCAGAACCACCAGAAGACTGACCATTTTCTTCAGTTTCCAGCATTTCCCCTCTGCAACAAATCTTTTTTCCGTCTTCTTCACAACCAGTTGCGCCAGGTATTTCATAAGCATGAGCTCCTTCACAAGAAGCATAACAATTTCCTCCTTGAACTTTACAATCAGCCATGCCTTCTGCTGATTTAGCAGCCTTCTTAATAAGGTAAGAAACAAACAGAATAATAATCACAGCAAAAACAGCCCCAAGAATAAAGCTCCAAGTGAAGTTACCATTTTTATTTGATCTAATGACTCTTTTACTTAGTTTCATCAATCACTCACCTGAACCTGGCAAACAACAATACTTACCATTTTGACAAAGATCATCATCATAAGCTAATGAATCATCTGAATAAAATCCACTACAATCTTCTAAACACATTCCTCCTTTAAGAGGGCATGCAGTTCCTTCGTTAGCACCTTTTGAAGAATTAAATAGGAAATACAATAAAACCACTAAGACAATTATTGCTAACACAGCTATGATAACTGTGTTAAATGTTAGACTTGTAGCTTTTTTATTCCAATTCTTATTGGAATGACCAAAAACATCTGTGTTTTTATGTTTATTCATCATATACACCTCGAAAAATTATTAAATTAATTATACTGGAACACAACAAGTTTCCTCATCTGGACAACTAGTTTGCCCTCTATCTATGTAAGTTATACCTTCATAATTAAGATCTGAACAACTATCATAATAACATTCAGCGCCTTCAGCTATTGCTTCACATTCAGTTCCTTTACTAAAGTCTCCACTTCCCTTTAATAAAAATGTTGCAAGTAGAACCAACACCAATAAAGAGATTGCTGCGATAATAATAGTACTCATACTCAGACCTTGTGCTTTTACATTATTCATCATATACACCTCAAATTACTTAAACATAATAATTATATAAATTTCACAATTTATTATATATAAATGTATTGTATTTTTCAAAGCTGTTTACGAGAATACATAAAGAAGAAACTAAACTTGAACTTCTTCTTCATAACGGCTCCATGAGCAAGAATTACCAGGACACAGACATTGATACTGAACCTTACCTGATTCACCATAAATTTCAATCTTATTATCAGGATTTTTACCTGCAAGATTTAAATCACACTTAAACCACATGTAAACTCCAAGTCTTGGAGAAGCACAAACAAGTGATTTGTCAAAATATGCAGAAGTCTGCACACCACCATCTGCTTTATTAAAAAAGTGGTAAAATAAGTTTAGAGCATCACTCTGACAATGATAACCAGAAACACAATTTTTTGTTAATTCAGTTTTTGCCTGCTTCTTATTTTCTGGAATTATTGGGGGGATATCATAGAGTATTAACCCATTAACATCTGGTTTATATAGATTTACTGCACAATCATCTCCAAGCCCGCCTATCTTAGAATCATCTTCTGCAGCAAGAATATAACATCCACTTCTGCTTAAGGTTCCAGGAAACTCTGATCCCACATCACATTTACTAGAACCAAGTTGCTTATACGCAGCAAAACTACTCCCAAGCCCAATCTTAAAGTCCTTCACATCTGCAGCTCTTCTATCTGCATCTCCATTAACATAAATATAAGAATAAACATTATTTTTGATTTTTTCATCAACATATTGATCAGGTGTATATTCATATTCATCTGGTTGATAAGATTTAACCATAGATTTCACACTTGACCAAATTGAAAATATTGAATCTTTTACATAACCAAGAATTCCAAAACCAATAAATAATGCAATAACAAAGATTATTCCAATAAGTAACCAGTTTGCTTCACTAGCCTTCTTGTTCTTTGTTTTGTAAATTATAGTCTTTTTCATATAACCAACTCATAAGTAAATTAATTAAGTGAATTTCAAAATATTTTGAAAAATTACTTTTACTAAAATAATTAGTACAGCTAAAATAGCTATGAAAAGTAATATATTTTTAACAGTAAATAAACCACTTCCCTCTACTGATTGTGCTTTTTTTGAAAATATTAATTTTAACATTTTAAATCACTCTTATATTTGATTACTTATAAAAATTTCTAATTCTGAAACTCAGCAGGTAGATATTCACATTGAATCTGACTCATTGCATCTTCTGTATATGGAATAACCATTACTGCTGAGAATATAAATGGGTAAAACTCATCACCCATAAGATCTGCCCAATTTGAAGGATAATCATGAGTTTGGAAAAAGATTACTGCATAAGGAACATTTGTATCAGGAGGCTCCTGAAAAGAATTAACATCTAAATTATCAAAAAAAG
>CAYZNE010000003.1:0-5242 GCA_964478955.1 uncultured Methanosarcinales archaeon | reverse complement strand
ACATTTGTATCAGGAGGCTCCTGAAAAGAATTAACATCTAAATTATCAAAAAAAGCATTAAATACTTTTAAAATGTCTCTTGAAGATACAAAAGTGCTTCCAAGTGAATCTTTTATTCCTTCAATCGCCCCACGAATAAAACCAAAATTCCTAGATTCCTCTAGTTTTTCAAAATACCAATTTGTATTCCCAGGATAATAAATTTGATAATAAGATAAAAAATTATTCTGCACTGCAAAAATATTGCCAAGTATATGATCATCCTCTTTCCAATATTCATCAAAATATTCAAAAACAATCTCTGGACCTTCATAAGATTTAAGTATTTGCTTCATAGTAATTCTTTGACTTGCACTCAGTAAATCTGATTCAGGAATTTCTTTAAATTCTATAACTTCTTTAACAAAACAAAAATTCTTTTTTTCTAAATCAGGATAAAATGCTTTTTTTCCTTCTTTAAATAAAAACCAGGTTTTTACTGCACTAGAAATTATTTCTTCTTCTATTTTTTCTTTAGTTTTTTCTTTTGACTTAATTATTTTAGTATCACATTTTATTGGAGGAGGATCTGTACTTGAATCTATAAAAAATGAACCAATTCCTGCAGTAGAAGAACCAACAACTTCTTTTGTAACAAGTTGTGATTCAACAAAAGAAGCATGAGCTTCAATCGAAGCAATACACTCAGTTTCTTCAGCCATAGTTTGTGTTCTGATTCTTATCTTATTAAATACAAATACTAATGATGCAATAACTGCAACAAGAAGAATTGACTGCACAACAAGACTTAAAGATTGTGCAGATTTATTTTTAATTAATGTTTTTTTCATTTTTTATGCTTTTACTCCTTTTGGAAGTAAAAGTAAATTAAAATTACACATATTGATTGTTGTATCTGAATCAATCAAGTTCAATCCTGCTGATTTTAAATAAAGAGTAAAATCATACTTGTATATAGCTTTACCTTCAAGTTTTGAAAAATCAGGTTGGAACCTATAAATTATCTTATAGATTTTATTAATCTCAATATTACTAATTGTAGATAGGAAAGACCCTGAATCATATTTTTCATTAAAATAATCCATATAAGAAACATTTGAAGTTTCTGATACTCTTATATCTTGAAAAAAACCATTAATTTTCTGAAAACTTGCAACTGCCTGGTTTTTTGGGAAAAAGTCCTCTTTAAACAAAAATATTGCACACTCTTGACAAATATTTAAATTGCCAGGAATCATTTCAAAAAAATAAGCCCCAGTCTTAAAACTTCCAACATTATAAGTTGCATCACAGAGTTTCATTTCTTCTGCAAAAACATAATAAACTATTTCTTCAGGAATTATTTCATTTTTATTTATTTCTAAATCATCAAGTTCAGGATGCCTAATTTTTAATTTACCTAAAACATCTAAATATTCATATTCATAAACTTCTGCATCATCTTGAAACATATCATATTTTATTGCAGAGTCTTTACCAAACTCAATTCTATAAGAATGACATGCACTAAAACCTATAGGATTTCCTTTTGAGGCAACTGCAAGTTGTGTTTGACAAGCTAAATCTTCTGATTGAACTTTTTGTTTATTAAATATTATTCCTGCGACAACAATTAATAAAATAAAAATAGCAAGAAATACTATCCACCTAACCAATTCTTCCATAGCTATTGCTTTTTTAGATTTCAATTTAATAAAGTTCCCCACAAGAATTTATTAGCAAGAAAAAAAAAAATTATGCCACATACTAATATGAAAACAAACACAATAAGCATTTTCATACTAAGCTTTGCCTTTTTATTGATTTTAACCATAACATTTAAATTAAGGAATGGTTTTTATAAAGTTTATTCATACTTTTAACACTTTACTGTCTTAAGGTGAGCTAACAAAATGAAACTAAAATTTTCAAGAATAGAACTAAAAGAATTGTTGTATGCAGATATCATGCTAACAATTGCATTTTCTATCTTATTTACAGTATTCACAAAAACAAACAGTTCAACAACGCCTCAGTTAATATTAACTGCATTACTATTCCTCCCAATAATGCTCATAGTAATGACTCTTAGCTTTGTCATCCATGAACTGAGTCATAAATATGTTGCTCAGAAATTCAAATATATTGCAGAATTTAGAGCTAACAAGGGAATGCTGTGGATGACAGTTATTCTAAGTTTTCTTGGGTTTATAATCGCTGCACCCGGAGCAGTCCACATACTGAGTCAAAATTCTATTGATCCTAAGAAAAACGGAATGATAGCTTTTGCAGGACCTTTTTCTAATATAATCGTTGCAATAATTTTCTTTGGTCTGACTTTTGTGTCTAGCTTTGTAGTCTTTCAGTATATCTATTTCATAAACGCAGTTCTTGCAGTATTCAATATGCTACCTCTGCCTAGATTTGATGGCCAGAAAGTTTGGAAATGGAACAAAGCTATCTATATAATTGCAGGAATTATAGCTTTAATGCTGTATTCATTGCCATTGATGATTGCAGCACAATAAAAAAGAAAAAGAAAAGAAAATTTATTTCTTGAATAATTCATCTATTGTATGAGCATCTTTGTCAGTTTTAGCACTCTCAGCAAAAACTTTTATAATATTTTGATTAAGGTCTTGAAAATATACTTTTGCAATATCAGGAATGTCTCTATAAGGAGTATTTAACATAATGTTACAGAAATCTTCTCCTACCCCAACAATTTGTCTTGATCTAAGATTGTCAAACATTAAAAAATATAAAAAATTATCCAATCGATCACTATAATGCGCAGATGCGTTTGTTTCAAACTCAATAGAACAATCTCTTTCACTAAAAGACAAAATACATTCACCAGGTTCATTTATTGCATCGTAATCATTGTTTGTATAAAAAGAATGAACATTAGTAACTGGCAAGATAATGCGTGGAGCACTTGGATCATATTTCACTTTAAATCCATTAATCAACCCTACCTTAAAATCCATACTAGGAAATAAAGGAGATTTAGATCCTTCTAAAGAATATATATCCCCAGGAAAGTCGTTAAAACTAATAACCATTATGGGTTTACCTTGGTTTTTACCTAAACCATTCTCCAATCCTTCTAATCTCCTCTTGAATTCTTTCAACTCAGGTAAATTGTTATAAAAAGATTGTTTGCCAAAAGAGGCACCACTTAATCCTTCCAAAACATAATAAAATAGTTCTTTAGGATATTTTGTAGAAGTTTTGCCTGCTGCAATCTGAACTGCAATTTTTTGTCTTAATTCCTCTACCTTTTTCTCAGTCAAGTTAAATTGTTTGATTCTTTTTCCCAAACCAACCTTATCTATTTCAATAGGACTCATTATAACCACCAAAAGAGACAAATGCAACGTAATATTTAAACCTTGCTATAGTATTTAAAAGGAACTTGGAAGAATAGAGCTACCAAATAATAGAAAAGTATATAAAAGTCCACATTACTAATATCTATACAAAGGGGCTGAGTGTTTAAAGATAATTATAATAATATAAGAGAGTGAAATAAATGGCAGGATTAAAATTCTTTTTTAAAAGGCTTCTAAGAGGCTTATTCAAGAAAAAGAAAAAAATAAAATTAGGGCTTTATGGGCCGCCTAATGGCGGAAAAACAACCCTAGCCAATAGAATCTGTAAAGACTGGCTTGGTGAAGAAATGGGAACTGTTTCTAGCATGGCCCATGAAACAAGAGAAATCCAAGTAAAAGAAGAGATAACTATAAAGAATAAAGCTGGAAGAGAGTTAAAATTCAACCTTGTTGATACTCCTGGTATTGCTACTAAAATTGATTATGAAGAGTTCTTAAAATCTGGTTTAAAAGAAAAGAAAGCTAAGGAGAGAGCTAAAGAAGCAACTAAAGGTGTTATTGATGCTATTAAATGGCTTGATGACATGGATGCAGTTGTTGTTGTTCTTGATAGTACAATAGATCCTTATAGTCAAGTTAATATAACTATTATTGGAAACTTACAAGCAAGAAAAATTCCTGTTTTAGTTGTAGGCAATAAGACAGACCTAAAAAAAGCAAGTATAAAAAAATTACAATCAGCCTTTCCTCAATATGAAGTACTTGGGATTAGTGCAAAGTATGGAAAACACATTGAAGATTTGTATGATGCAATTTTCAAATTAGTTTAAAGAGAAGTGAGAAAAAATGTTAACACTACAATTTATACCACATAGCGAAATACACCAGTTAACTTCTGAGCAGAGAGTTAAAAAACTTCTAAGAATTGTAAAGAATGAAAGCATAATCCTTCTTGAAGGAAAACTCAAAAGCAGAGAAGAAGCAGAACTAATAAGAAGGACAATGGAATCTATAGACAAAAAGTTTAAAGGAATTGAAATAGGAACAATCACTCCTAAAAAAATCAATAAATTTAAGCAAGGTTTAATGAAAGTTTTATTTAAAGAAGAAAGTGGTTTTACAATAATTGGCCCTGCAACCATTATTAAAGAGATTAAGCAAGACCCAGGAAAAATCCAACTTTTTGCAATGGGTGTAAAGACGAAATCAAAAAGTAAACGATAAAGATGCCACACCAATGTGTTAAGTGCGGAAAAGTGTACGATGATGGAACAAAAGTTATTCTAAAAGGCTGCACTGATTGTAAAGGCAAGATGTTTTTCTACATCAAGAAAGAAGCTCTTGAGAAAAAAAGAAAAGTTGTTGAAGAACTTACTTCTAGAGAAAAAGAACAAATAGAAAGTGATATCTACGACATAATGGGGTCTGACATCGACAAAGAAATCCCTATTGTTCTTGATATTGAATCAATTAGCATTCTAAAACCTGGCAAGTATGAACTTGACCTTGTTAATCTTTTCAAAAAAGATCACCCATTAATCTATAAACTTGAAGACGGAAAGTATGTAATTGATTTAATGGAAACTTTTGATAAGTTTAAGAAAGAAAAAAAAGAGAAGAATTAATCTAATTCTGCAACTATCTCAAATCTACCTAAAGAAACAGTTCTGCACTCTACAACATCTCCTAGTTTGAGTTTATCTGAGTAGATGATTACTTGCTTGTAGAATTCGTTTTTACCAATAAAAGAATTATTTAGTAGTGTTTAGCAAAACATTTATATATTACAGGATATTTTTATATCCTATGGAACAATTATTAATAAAAAGGCTAATTAAAGCAGAGGATTTAGTAGTTCCAACCTTATTTAAACCAGTGCAATTTAATATACTAAAAAAATTAAATTTAGGAGAAAAGCTAAATGAAAA
>CAYZNE010000002.1:0-24825 GCA_964478955.1 uncultured Methanosarcinales archaeon | reverse complement strand
TGGAGAGATTATCTTGTTTGGGGAGGAATAGGATTCGGAAGAGAAGCATTTTTAGGATTTAGAGATAAAAATGAGTCTAAATTAAAAGATTTTATTCTAACAAAAATACCTATTATTCGAAACTTTAGCAGAATATTTCAAATAGGCTATTTACTTATTATGGAACCTTCCAGTAAATATAAAAATGAAGAAGCAGTTGACTTTTTTTTATTAAAAAGGAAACCAGAATCTTATGAATTACTTGAAAAAATTATAACAAAGGCTTATAAAGATAAAACTTAACTCACTCTGGCTCATACTTAACAACAAAACATTCACGACACTCAATAACTGTTGTGTACTTATGCAGCTTATTCTTTATTGTTTCGTCATCAATAACTGCATCTTTCTTTTCATGATACTCAATGTTTTTATAATCAATTGCAGAGAACTCTTTGAAGTTGTCGAGTCTTGAAAAAATATATTTATCTGAAAGTTTGTAGATATTTTTCTCATGAACAAGATAACCATAATCAACAAGTAAATGTAAAGTATAATTCCTATCTTCTATATCTTTTATTTCTCTTGCTTTAAATTCCTTAAATCTATGAGCTTGTTTGAGTGCAGTTACAGCGTCTTTATCTAATAAGTATAACTCAGGAATCTTTTTTGTCTTGAATTCTTCAAGGTCAATAATAACATCACCCTTACTTCTCTCGACAAGAATATTGAATTCTTCATCATCTTTTGAACGACAAACAACTTGGAATGCAGGAACAAGTATTACTTTAACATTCTCAACATCTGAATCAGACATTAGAATAACATCTTTAATTGTCATTTTTGGTGCAATTACAGGAAGCAACTCTTTTTCACTAAACTCTTGAACTTTCTCAAAGAATTTATCGTCAATGTTAAGTATATCTACTGCAGTTCCACCGTGCTTTGATTTTCTTGGTCTGATATTAACAAATAAAGGAATATCTACTATTCCGGTTACCATAGATGTTCCGATTGCAAGATTTTGAATCTCGTTTATTGATTCAGAATTAATACCCTCAACACTATTAGATATTGCTTTAAGATCATTTGGATTAGTAACTTTCAAAATTATCTGAGTTGTACACTGACTTAGAACAGATTTATCTACACGCGCAGGTCTTTGGCTTACAATGCATAAACCTAAACCAAACTTTCTTCCTTCACTTGCAATAGTTCTTAAAATTTTACTTGATTTCATTTCACCAAAACTTCTTTCAGGACAAAAGTTGTGTGCTTCTTCTATTATCAGGAAGAACGGTGCAACTGCATTTTTTTTTCTTAACTCAAAAAGATCTTTTAATAATTTATACACAATAATCTCTTGTGCATCAGGAGAAATACCTTTTAAATTTATGATTGAACAAGAACCAGGTTTAACTAATTCTTGGTAAGGAGTGTGATTTTCAGAGAAAACATTTAAATTTTTAAGATGCTCAATAATATTTATTATTCCCCACTTTGCATTGTTTTCTTCTGCATCCAACTCAAGTAATAGATTAGTAAAATTAAGCTCTTCAATGTTCTTTATTGCACCATAAAGAATGGCTTGCTGATTAGAAGTGAGCTTCGGTAAGAGGTGCATTACCTCACTGCTAGCCAATTTATTACTCAACCTTAGAGGAATACAATTTGGATTAATTTGGGCATTACCATATTCTTTTACTTTAAATCCCTGAGGTTTTAATCCAAGCTTTTTTAATAATTCTAGTTCTTGGGGATTATCATTTGCAAGGTTTAACGAAGAATACTCCCCATGAGGATCAATAATTAACAAAGGAATTTTCTTATTTATTATTTCCTCTATAAGAACCCCAACAGAATAACTTTTTCCTGCACCAGACTTTGCAAGAATCGCAACATGCTTTGTTAATAACTTTTGAAGATTAAGAAAAACATTAATGTTTCTACCATCAAGAATACCAATATATGCAGAAGCATCTTTTTCAGAGTCTAGTTGAATGATGCTTTTTATTAATTTATCTTCTGCTCTGAAAACTTCAGAATTATTATCAAAAGGAACTCTTATTCCTTTTATGTTTCCCTTGTCATCTAATCTTCCAAGAACAACACATTTAGCAATATCTCTTGAATTTCTTTCAATTTCAATTACTTGGCATAAAACATAATCATACAACTTGTGATACACTTGTACAAACTCAAACTTTTTACTTTCTTTCTCTATTTCAAAAGTAAAATGAGTTGTTGTTATTTTGCCAATTATATGCCCTAGAATCATATAATTACTCAATTAGAGGTTATTTAAATAGTTATTTATCATCATTGGCAAAGGTTTAAATACTTAGCTTGATTTTCATCATTAACTCACAAAACAAAGGTGGTAAGATGGTAGTAAAATTAGGACCATTAGAAATAAATACCAAAAAGAAAACAGCAGAACTAGATTATAAACTTATTCAAAGACGTTTCAATATAATAAAAGACTCAACAGAAGTAATTTTAAAATATTGGTTGAAAACTAATGCTTCAGCAACTCATATAAGAAAAATGATAAATGGGGATTTTGATAATTTAACTTATCTAAACAATAATCAAAAATTTAGTGAAAAAACAGAAGAAACTACAATTGAAGATATAGATGAAATAATACTTGGCAAAATATTTGATAATAGTCTTGAATCAAATATAGAAACAGCCTGTGAATTAGCAATACCACCACTTTGTAAAGCATATAATAGATATAAAACAAGCAAAATACTTCATAACCTTTTTACAGGAAATGCAAAAAAAGATAAAAAATTCTATGCAATGCAGTTTATATCATTATTATTTGAAATAGGAAAAATTTTCTATAAAGAAATACCTAAAGGAGTAAAACATAACTATCAATGTAATGTACCATATAAAGCAAAAATAAAAACCTAAACTTCTGTTTGATTCACTTCAACAGGAGGTTGCATAAAATCACAGCCTTCTACACATTCAGGGTTACCTGTGATTCCATCTACAAGAATTAAAGTTTCGTAAGTTTCAGAATTATCTTTTGCAGAAATAATAAACTTAACTTCAAAATCTCCTTTATTTAGAACAGAATTAACATAAGTGTATCTATAATCTGTGTTTAGAAGATAACCTTTAACATAGTTTTCTGCATTTCTCTCTGCATCTCTATCACGGATAGATGCAACTTTATTGTATGAACATAATTCTTTTGTATCTTTTACAGAACCATCTGCACAAACATAGTTTTTTCCACAACCAGAAACAACTATCATAGAAATCAACAACAGAGATATTAAGATTATATTAGTTTTTTTCATGTTCTCACCTTAAGTGCATAGGAATAAAAGTGTAGGCAAGCGATAAGCTACCTTCTGTAAGTCCCAAAGCCAAAGCTTGGATGAACTTTGCTAACATTCTACTAAGCGTTATACAACTTGCACCAGTCAGGGCTCACCGTTTCAACCATCCTTAAGCAATGTCAGGATTTAATCCATCATTCTGCACTCAAGAGGTACCGTTTCTGAGTGGTTGCCGTCCTTTTCAAGACACACATATGTGCTGACCTTTTATGGTGGGCAGACTTTCCTCACTCTAAGAGCGAAAGTTAGCTACTTACCTACAATTATAAAGAAAATGACTATCTTTTTAAATATTCTGCTTTTCATGGCTAATAAAAGCATATCTGCTACTTCACAGATTTAAATTAAATCTGCTCTCGTCCTGGCCTTGCCATTTTTGTATGTGACAAACCGGGCACACATGGCACAGACGCAGAAAGCTTATTAAAGCCAAAATTAACAAAAATGATAACAGAACAAGAAATAGAAAAAATAAGGAAAATACTAGATAATACACACAGACCGCTTATATTGTTTGATGATGACCCTGATGGATTAGCTTCATTTCTAATGATTTATAGACATATTGGAGATGGCAGAGGAGTCCCAATTAAGACCTCACCAGAACTTAATGAACAATACCTTAAGGTTGTTGAAGAATATGCGCCAGACAGAATAATTATTCTTGATAAACCTCAGGTTGCAGATGGATTCATAAGTAAAGTAAAAGTTCCAATACTATGGATTGATCACCACCCAATCACAGATGAAAGTAAAAAAGTAGATTATTTTAATCCACTAATTAATGATCCAGAAGATAATAGCCCAACAAGTTATTGGATATACAAAATACTTAATGACCAAAAACTTTTATGGCTCGGCATGGTAGGTGCAGTTGCAGACTGGTATGTTCCAGATTTTAAAGAAGAATTTTGTGAACAATACAAAAATCTTTTTGATAAAAAAATTACAGATCCTGCACAGGCACTTTTTGATAGTAAAATAGGAAAACTTGCAAGAGTTCTAGATTTTTGTCTTAAAGGAACATCAAAACAAGTTAAAACAAATGTAAAGATCTTAACAAGAATACAAGACCCATGTGAAATCTTAGATGAAAAAACTCCTCAAGGCAAATTTATTTTAAAACATTCTAAAAAGTTCAATGACCAATATGAACAAACAATTAAATCAATAAAAAGTAATAATGAAAAACTTATTGCATTCAAGTATCAGAGTGAAAGAATAGCCTTTAGTGCTATGTTAAGTAATGAAATACTTTATAAACATCCTGATAAATTTATTCTTATATGCAGAGAGAAATCTGGATTTCTTCACTGTTCTCTAAGAGCAAGACACTACAATGTGCGAGCCCTATTAGACAAAATAATAAAAGAATTTGAACAAGCCTATGGTGGTGGCCACGAGCACGCTTGCGGTGCAAATGTTCTTGCAAAAGATTATTCTCATTTTGTTGCAAGAATAGAAGAAGAAATGGATGACTTTTTAGAGAAATCAAAATAAAAAAACTAAGGTTTCCACCTTAGCATTGTTCTTGGGAATGGAATTGCATCCTTTATGCTGTCAAAACCACAAATCCATGCAACAACTCTTTCTACACCTAATCCAAAACCTCCATGAGGAACAGAACCATACTTTCTTGTGTCTAAATAAAATTCATATTCAGCAGGATCTTCTCCCTCATCTTTAAGTCTTTGTTTTATTTTTTCAATATCATGTTCTCTCTGACTCCCACCAATAATTTCTCCATATCCTTCAGGTGCAATAAAATCAAAACCTAAAACAACTTCAGGCTTATCTTTATCTTCCATCATATAGAAAGCTTTGACTTTTTTTGGATAATGTGTGCAGATTATAGGAACATCATATAAAGCAGAAAGTTTATCCTCTTCAATTGTTCTCAAATCTTTACCCCATTCAATCTCAAAATCACATTTTTCTTTTAGTATCTTTAGTGCTTCATCATAAGTCATTCTAACAAATGATTTTTCTAAAATAGGTTGCAATTTTGAAATATCTCTCTTTAAAACTTTAAGATCATCCTGGTGTTTGTCTAAAACTTTTTTTACAATATGTTTTATTAGTTTTTCACCATAATCTTGAATGTCTTTAAATGTACACCAAGCCATCTCCATTTCAGCCATCCAAAACTCAGTCAAATGTCTTGAAGTTTTAGATTTCTCTGCTCTAAAAGTAGGACCAATTGTATAAATTTTTTCTAGTGCAAAAATTGCAGGCTCTGCATACAACTGCCAGGTTTGTGCTAAAAAAACATCTTTTTTTCCAAAGTAATCAACAGTAAAAAGATCAGAACCTCCCTCACACTGAACAGATTGAAATATTGGTGAATGATACTCATAAAAACCTTCACCTTTAAAATATTCATCTATTGCACCAAAGATGGTGCTTCTAATCTTAAGCATTGCAGTCATCTTCCTACTTCTAAGCCAGAGATGTCTCTGGTCTAGTAAGAACTCTGGACTAAAATCTTTTGCAATAGGATAAGTATCTGATAAACCAATTATTTTTAATTCTTCTACTTGAACTTCGTAACCAGTTGGTGCTTTTTCATTCTTAGCTAGTTCCCCACTAACCTCAAATGACGCCTCCATTTTTATTTTCTGAGATTCTTCCCATAATTCTGGCGATAGTTTTGCTTTATCAAAAACACACTGAATTATTTCTGATGAGTCTCTCATAACTATGAAACGAACAGCATTTGAACCTCTTTCTCTGTAGCACCATCCTCTGATTTTGACTTTTCCTGATTTTTTAGCTAAAGTATCTTTAATACTTGTATATTCCATTTTTAATCCTCCTAATAGGTGTTGGTTGGCTTTAATTATAAAAGTTTTGTGTTTTAAATAGAAACTATTAAATAATACCCTGCTCAAAAATGCATTGAAATGAGTAAACTTAGAAAAATAGTAAACAATTGTGCATTAGGAGTTGATCTTGCGGCAGGAATTTATTGTGCTTTCGGAGTTAATACTACATTAACAATCACAGGCAAAATTACATCAGGAATAGGTGCAACAATTTCTATGTATGATCTGTATCGAGTAATCTGGCAAGAAAAAGATTCTATCTACACAAAACTAGCAGACATTATATATTCCCCAATAGCTTCATTTAAAGCCCAAGAAAAAGCATTTAGAGAGTAATCTACCTAAAATTTATATATCCTGTTCTATTTACATCTATTATGCAAAAATATGAAATAATAGGGTTAGGAGAAATGATTGCAGGAGGAATCAGCACAATAGTAGGAATATATTCTTCAATAACAAGCAGCAACCCTAATGCTTTATGGATAAGTGGAAGCATGGGAGTATTTACTGATGGATTTGTAAGACAAGCAGACAAATATGGAGGTATAGAAAGATTCTTTAAATATTTAAAAAAAGACAATGATTAAGGCAAAAGATTTATAAATAAAATAAGGTTTATACTTGTTATAATTCTTAAATATGGGGATTTCTATAAAATTATGAAAAAGGTGTTTTTCGATGAATAAGGATGAAAATACATTAAGTACTGGAACAACAACTATGGGAGTTGTGTGTAAAGATTGCATAATTCTTGCTGCAGATAAAAGAGTTACAGCAGGCTATATGGTTACAAGTGGAGATATTAAAAAAGTTATAAAAATCAATGACAGATTTGCACTAACAATGGCAGGAACTGTTAGCGAAGCTCAACTATTAATTAAAGTTATTAGGGCACAATTAGCTCTAAAAGAAAATCAAACAAACAGAAATACAACTGTTAAAGAAGCAGCAAACATGCTTGCAGGAATGTTATATAATTCTATAAGAACTCCTTCTATGATACAGGGAATTGCACATTTCTTACTTGCAGGACAAGACAGTAAACTTTTATTATATGATTTATATCCTGATGGGTCAGTTACAAAAGTAAAAACTTTTGTGTCTTCAGGATCAGGAAGTGTTTACGCAATTGGAGTTCTAGAAAATGAATTTAAAGAAGGAATGACTCAAAAAGAAGGAATTGTATTAGTAAAAAAAGCAATAAACTCTTCTTTGAAAAGAGACACAATGTCTGGCAATGGTTATGATATTGCAATCCTAAATAAAGATGGATTTAAATTTGTTGAATCTGGAAAGATCAACACAGGAATTTATTAATTCCGATTTTTTATCGGTACCAATAAATTTAATTATTGGGTATTTATTTCAAACAAAAGAAAATCTTAGACTCATACTATCTTAAAAAAAGTGTTTAATTTAAACATTAATTCAAGGTGAAAACAAAAAATGTTAGATATTTTAAAAGAAATTACAACAAGTTTACCAAAAAGTAAAATCTCAGCTGCAGCTTTTGAAGGTGCAAACATAGTTCTATATACAAAAGATGAGAAATACGTTTTTGAAGGAACTTCTGATGTTAAAGCAATAGTAAACAAATTAAAAAAAAGAATAGAGCTTAGACCAGATCCAAGCATTTGCATGGACATGGAAAAAGCAGAAAAACAAATTAAAAAACTCATTGGTAAAGAAGCAGGAATTGGAGAAATCCATTTTGATCCACAAAGATCTTGTGTGATAATAGAAGCTGAAAAACCAGGAGCAGCAATTGGAAAATCAGGAGAAAAGCTTCTTGAAATAAAAAAGAAAACACTGTGGGTTCCAACAATCCAAAGAACTGCTGCAATCAAAAGTCAAATAGTAGAAAACATAAGATCTGTTCTTTATGAAAACTCAGATTTTAGAAGAAACTTTCTTCACAAAACAGGAGAAAGAATCTACAATGGCTGGTTAAGACAGAAAAAAGAAGAGTGGATAAGAATAACTTATCTAGGTGCAGCAAGAGAGGTAGGAAAATCTGCAATTCTATTACAAACCCCTGAATCAAGAGTACTTCTTGACTGTGGAATAAATGTTGCAGATAATAAAGCACCATATCCTTACTTAGAAGCACCAGAATTTAAAATAGATGAATTGGATGCAGTAATAATAAGTCACGCCCATCTTGACCACGTAGGATTCTTACCATATCTTTTCAAGTTTGGTTATAGAGGCCCAGTTTATTGCACTGCACCAACAAGAGACATAATGTGTTTATCACAATTAGATCTTGTAAAAATTCAGGTCAATGATGGACAAGACCCAATCTATACAAGTGAAGAAGTTAAAGAAATGGTTAAACATACAATTACACTAAATTATGAAGAAGTTACAGACATAACTCCTGATGTAAGAATCACTTTGTATAATGCAGGACACATGCTTGGAAGCTCTATGATTCACTTGCACATTGGAAATGGACTTCACAATATACTCTATACAGGAGATCTTAAGTTTGGAAAAACTCATGCACTAAGTCAAGCAGCGTGCACATTTCCAAGATTAGAAACATTAATGATAGAATCAACTTATGGAGGTAAAGATTCTGTTTTGCCACCATTTAAAGAGCAGGATGAAAAATTAAAATCAATGATTGAAGAGACAGTAAAGAGAAAAGGAAAAGTTTTAATGCCCGTTCTTGGATCTGGAAGAGCACAAGAAGTTCTTATTATTATTCAAGATATGATTAAAAATAAGAGAATTAAAGAAATACCTATTTACATTGATGGAATGGTTTGGGACATGACCGCAATATATACTGCATACCCTGAATTCTTAAACAATACAATGAGAAACAGAATATTTCATAAAAATGATAATCCTTTCTTGTATCCAAATATAAAACACATTGGTTCAAGAAAAGAAAGAGAACAATTGATTGAATCAACAGAACCTTGTATTATTCTCGCAACAAGCGGTATGCTTGTGGGCGGACCAAGTGTTGAATATCTGAAAAAAATAGGTGATGATCCAAAACATAGTTTAATATTTACTTGTTATCAAGGACCAGGTTCGCTTGGAAGAAGAATACAACAGGGAGAAAGATCGTTTTCTTATAAAGAAAAAGGAAACTTCTTAACCACAGAAATAAAACTACAAATAGAAAAGTTTACAGTTACAGGACACTCTGATAGACGAGAATTAATGAATTTTGTTTATAGATGCAATCCAAAACCAAAAAGAATAATTATTAATCACGGAGAGCCAAAACAATCTGCAGACCTTGCATCTTCTATGAGAAGAAGCTACAATGTAGAAGTTAATCTTCCTAGAAATCTAGATGCTCTAAGATTGAAGTAAATCCTCAATAATCTTTATAAACAACCAGATTTTCTAAGAGAACAAGGGGTAAATTAATGGTACATGTAAAAAAGTTCAGAATAAGCGGAGAATCAAACATAGGACTTATGATATATGCAAATGATAAGTTTGCACTAGTTCCTAAATCAATTAATAAAAAAGAGTTAGCAGATGTAGAAGAAGTTCTAAAAGTGCCATGTCACAAAGTTAGTATTGCAGGAACACCACTAATAGGGGTATTTCTTAATGGAACAGAAGATAAAATAATTATTCCTGAAATCATATTTGAAAAAGAACTTAAAGAACTTGAAAGTATAGGAAAAAAATACAATGTAGAATTTACAGTATTTAACACAGAACTTACTTGCTTTGGAAATAACATGCTTATCTCAGGAGATAATGCAATAGTTAATCCTGATTACACAAATGATGAAATAAAAGAACTCAAAAACATATTAGGAATCAATGTTAAAATAGGAATGATCGCAGACATAGAAATTGTCGGTGCAACAACAGTTATTAATAATAATCAAAAAAAAGCATTGATTCATAGAGATGCATCAAATGAAGATATAAAAACAGTTGAAGAAACATTTGGTGTTAAAGTAGACACAGGAACAGTTAATATGGGATCACCATATGTAAAATCTGGAATTGTATCTAATAAAAATGGTTTCTTGATAGGAGAAGAGTCAGGAGGACCAGAAATAACTAATGCAGATGAAGTCCTAGGATATTTAAAATGAAATCCCAAATAGATTATGAAGAAATGTTTAGAATGCAACAGAACATAGAAATGCTTGAGAAATATCTACAAGATATGGAATTACAATCACAAAATTTAGAAATTATTAAAGAAACAATAAATGAATTTGGCAAAGAGAAAAAAGGAAAAGAAATGCTTGTTCCAATCGTCAACGGAATGTTCTTTAAAGCAAAGATTACAGACAGCTCAAAATTCCTAGTAAACATAGGTACTGATGGAATAGTAACTGAGATGTCAGTAGATAAAGCAAAAGATTTAATTCTACAACAGATTGAAAGAACAAAAGAAAATCGAGACATAGTAACAACTGAATTAAATGATTTAAAAAAATTAAAAGATTAAAATGTTTGGCTTCCTAAAAAAGAAAATAAAAGAAACCTCAGAAAAAATAGCTGAGGAAATAGTAGAAGACGCTAAAACTATTTCTGAAGATCAAATTAGTGAAGAAGAAAAACAAGAATTGGAAAAAGAGAAAAAGGGGTTTTTCAAAAAAGTATTTTCTAAAAAGAAAAAAGAGGAACAACCAGAAGAAATTAAATCTATTGAGGAAGAGATTGCAGAAGAGCAAGCAAAGATTAACGCTGAAGATGCAGTTAAAGAAGAGAAGGTTGAAGAAAAACCCGTGATTGAAGAGCCAAAGGAAATAATAAAAAAAATTGTTGAAGAAGTTCCTGTTCCCGAACCAGAAGTAGAGGAAAAGGTTGAAGAGATTAAAGAAGAACCAGTTATTGAAGAGCCAAAGGAAAAGTCAAAGGAAGAAGTTATTGAAGAAGCTCCAAAACCCATAATTGAAGAAATTAAAGAAACAACTAAAATTAAAAAACAAGTTCCAGAAAACGAAGTGCATATAACTTATTTTGTTCACGGAACAACAAAAGATAATGAAGCAGGTGTATGTACGGGGCAAAACTCAACAGAACTATCTGCACTAGGAATAACTCAATCTGAAGAATTAATTAATCAAACAAAATATGATTTTGATAAAATATTCACTTCAGATCTAAAAAGAGCAATTGATTCTGCAAATATAACTTGGCCAGATAAAGAAACAATTGTTGATAAAAGATTAAGAGAATGTGATTATGGAAAACTAAATGGTCAACATAAGTCAAAACTTAATGAATTCAAAAAAGATCATAATCCTATATATGAAAATTATCCAAAAGGCGAAAGTTACAACGAGGTAACTGCAAGAATAAGAAAATTTCTTAATGACTTATATAAAAAATACAAAGGAAAACACATAGCTATTGCCGCACACAGATATTCTCAACTAGCAATAGAAGTTCTTCTAAATAATAAAACTTGGACACAAGCACTAGCAGAAGATTGGAGATTAAGAAAAGCATGGCAACCAGGTTGGGAATACAAAATAACTCAGAAAGTAGAAAAACACATTGAAAAGAAAAAAGATTTACTAAAAAAAGAAGACTTTCCTGCTCTTGAAAAACCCCACATACAAGAAGAAGTTCATGTTAAAGAAGCAAAGGAAGATAAAAAAGAAAAACTTGTTGATCCAACACAAAAGAAAAAGGGAATCTTCAAAAAACTGTCAGAAAAGATAATAAAATTAAATATTACAGATGAGAAATTTGATGAATTATTCTGGGACCTTGAAGTTGCACTTCTAGAAAATAATGTTGCAGTAGAAGTTATTGAAAAAATAAAATTCAATCTTAAAGAAGAACTAGAGAACACAAAGGTAACAAGAAGATCTATAGATGAAATAATCCTGAACAATTTAAGACAAACAATAGAGTCTCTGTTTGGTTATGAACCAATAGACTTAATTGAAAAAATAAAAACTTCAGAAAAGCCTTACAAAATATTAATGCTTGGGGTTAATGGCTCAGGGAAAACAACAACAATTGGAAAATTAATAAAATATTTCCAAGACAATAACTTAACATGCGTGGTTGCAGCATCAGACACATTTAGAGCTGCAGCAATCCAACAAATAGAAGAACACACAAACAATCTTAATACTAAGTTAATCAAGCATGACTATGGTGCAGACCCTGCTGCAGTCGCATATGATACAATAGAACATGCAAAATCAAAATCAGTAGATGTGGTTTTGATAGATACTGCCGGAAGATTACATAGCAACTCTAATTTAATGCAAGAGCTTGAAAAAGTTATTAGAGTAGTAAATCCAAATATGAAAATCTTTATTGGGGAAAGTATTACTGGTAATGATTGTGTTGAACAGGCAAAAGAATTCAATAAATCAGTTGGTATTGATGGAATCATTCTAACAAAAGCAGACATTGATGAGAAAGGTGGTGCAGCAATCTCAATAAGTCATGTTACTGAAAAACCAATATTATTCATAACAACAGGGCAAGAATATAAAGATTTAAAGAAGTTTAATGCTGAAGAAATTATAAGTAGTGTTTTTGAATAATAACTATGCAATATATTTATAAATAAATGTTTTTTCACAATCTTAAATGCCTCTGTAGCTTAGCGGCTGGAGCGGTCGGCTGTTAACCGACAGGTCGTCAGTTCGATTCTGACCAGAGGCGCCATGAGTCCGTAGCTTAGTCCGGTGGAGTGCTCGACTGATAATCGAGTGGTCGGGGGTTCAAATCCCCTCGGACTCATTCTATAATTCTACTAATTTCAAAAAGCTTTTAAATAGAAGTTTAATCCAATTAGTTACGAGAGTTTGCTCCGATGGTGTAGTCCGGTCAATCATCTCGGATTTTCGATCCGAGGACACGGGTTCGAATCCCGTTCGGAGCATTTATATTCCAACGAGATTCGAAGATACTCAATAACCTACGGTTATTGGACACCTCGCAAGAAATTGCTACGGATCCCATTTGGAGCATATTTAAAATTATATGAGGTTTCCGTTAGGAGAGCAAGAAGAAAAATATATGATAATTTGGTGATAAATTGAAGAGAAGTTCAAGACGTTGGAAAAAGAAAGGTCAAATGCGTTGGAAGTGGCAACGTAAAAGAATGAAGAAAGAAAAACGTAAAAGATTAAAGAAATAATCCTAATTCTATTATTTTAATTTATTCTTATTTTGATTCTTATATTCTACACAAACTTAATAAACACATTCTATTTAATGCACTATTATGGAATTAATTGATGTGCATGCCCATTTAAGCTATAAGGGCTTAATTGAGAGAATTGATGAAGTTATTTCTAAATGCAGGAATGCTGGTGTTAAAGTAATCATAACCCAAGGAACAGAGCCTGAAAGCAATAGGAATGTTTTAGAATTAGCTAAAAAGTATAATATTGTTAAACCTGCATTAGGATTTTATCCTACACATATTGCAGAGTATACTGATGAGCAATTAGAAAAAGAACTTGAGTTTATTAGAAATAATAAGTGTATTGCAATAGGTGAAGTTGGTCTTGATTATTTTCAAGGAAAAGGCCATGAGCATAAAGTATTTTTCTCAGATGAAACAAAGCAAAGAATGATAAAATATTTTAAAAAATTAATACAGATAAGTATTGATAAAGATATTCCAATTATTGTGCATTCAAGGAAGGCAGAAGAAGACACAATAATTGCATTAGAAGAAATGAAAGCTAAGAAAGTTATTATGCACTGCTTTTCAGGAAAGAAAAAATTTATTCAAAGGATAATTAACAATGGATGGTATTTCTCTATTCCAACTAATGTTGAAAGGGCATTGCATTTTCATAGCATAATAAAAAGCACACCCTTAAACAAATTATTTACAGAAACAGATGCACCATTTCTTGCACCATCAAAAGGTCAGATAAATGATTCTAGCAATGTAATTGTTGTCATTAAAAAGATTGCAGAGCTAAAGCAATTAGATGAAGAAGAAGTTGCAAATAACATTTATCTCAATTACCAAAGATTGTTTCTTTAATTCATCCCAATCTGTTTCAAATCACTGCACCCAATAATCAATTCTCTTCGGAATATCTTTTTTACTCCTCTACTTCTATCATAATACCTGTAGATGCCAACAACTTTGTGTTTTGCGTCTAGAAATTCTCCTTTGTAACTAGGCATGTACACAAGATAAAATTCTTCTAACAATCCTTCACTATCGAAATGAGTTACTTTACCCATTCCAAGAGGAGTGTATGCAGTTCTTTTTATTTGAAATGTATGAACCCTTGGATAAGCTTGAGGGAGAACAATGGCAACATAAGTTTTATTTCCTATCAAATCCATTGATTCGCCAACTTTATTTAGTCCTTTATGGTCTTTGAAATCAGATGGAAGCATCTTTCCAATCTTGTAAATTTTGTATATTCCTTTAAATGCAAAATCCCACCTTTCTTTAAATGTCCAGAATATCTGAGGATTATTATTAAACACAGAAATATAGTATGCAAAAGCATTGTTTTTATCTATAACGGTTGCACCGTCTTCAACACGAAACTTCTTGCAGTATCTGCTAAATCTATCAAATGTAGAAATATTATAAGAAACATTCATTTTCCCTACAAGTACAATATTCATCTTTTTAAGATTGGCTGCAAACCTTTTTCCTTTTGCAAAAATTAAAATTCCCCCATAATAAGGATTTTCTGTATTTCCAGGGACAACTTTCATTGAGCCTAAAACTCCTTCTCTAACATAGGGTCTTACATTCATCCAATCTCTACCAACATGTTCTCTTACTAGCCAATTGAATATCTCTTTATTCTTCATATACTACTTAACTGAGAAGTCTTACTATATAATATTTTCTGATTAAATATCTTATTTTCAAATGCCTGAGAAAAGGAAGTGAGTCCGAGGGGATTATGTACTCAACAGCTTGCTGTTGGTGCCATAAGCCCTCAAAAATCAAAAATTTTTGGTGCCTCGAGCAAAACTCTACAGAACAAGTTCAAACCCCAAAAACAAACTCATTAAAAAAAATGAGTCCGAGGGGATTTGTGCGGAAAATAAAGATTTCCTGCACCAAAGGAACAAGTTCAAACCCCAAAAACAAACTCATTAAAAAAAATGAGTCCGAGGGGATTTGAACCCCCGACCACTGGCTAGCTTAGAACAAAACCTCTAAAACGAGATTTGGCCATATAAGACCAGCGCTCCACCGGACTAAGCTACGGACTCTTCTATAAGTTAAGAAGAAATAAACTATTTATAAAGATTTCTTTAAGAAAAGAAGAAAATAACAAAAATTTGAAAACCAAACTTTTGAACTTGCAAGAAACGCATCTTTAACTTAAAAGTTAAAGTATTCGTAAACTTTCTTGCAAAAAATAAAAAAATAATGCTCAATAAAGATAAAAACTTTATTGGCACCGTTTAACCAGGTTATTCAACAATCAAGACTGCAGGAGATTTATCAGGACAATTATGACAATATATCTCAAATGTTCCTTTATTAGCTAAAAATAGTTCAAAATTATAAAGTTTAACTGTCTGAGTAAAATCATAACCTGGTATTTCTAAAGTTGTTGCATTCTTATCTGCAAAACTAAGTATTAAAAACTCACCTTTATTTGCAGTAATTGTTTCAGGGTAAAGTCTATCTTGATGTTGAGTCATATAAACTGTTCTTACAACTTGATTTGATAACTTAGGAACAGAAGATTCTCTATTAAACTCAGAATCAAAATCTTTTATATCTGTAAGCCACATCAAATTAAGTATTCCTAAAAGTATTATTATTAATAATAATATTATTAACAAACTTGTTTTTCTGTTCATGTTTTCACCTTTATGTTTTAAAAAAATGCTCAATAACATTTAGTTATTGGCATGTTTAATCAAATAAAAAAATACTCAATAACTATTAGTTATTGGCACCGTTAACCGGAATTATCCTGGAACAATAAACACAGGAGGTCTATTTAAATTACTAACAGTTACTTTCACATTTTGTGAAATCTCCAGTTGACCATCACTAACAGTGACTTTAACATAGTGTTCTCCAGCATCATCATAAGTAGTTGCATATACTTCAGAAGTCATCCAACCAGAAAATGTTACAGTTAGTTCATCATCTTCAGCATCACTAATAGTAGTTTCTATTAGAACAACATCTCCTTCAGTTACTTCAATGTCTTCAATTGGTGCAAGATGGGGTATTGTATTTATGTGTTCAACATAAATATTAAAACTTTCTGTTACAGTATCTGTTCCATCAGTTACTTGAACATAAGATACATAATCACCATTATCTCCATCTGCAGTAACCCAAACACCATCTTCATCAAATGGTGCTCCAAAACTCATAATAAAATTATCACTATCTGCATCCACAGCACCTACACTTAGAACAATAATCTCTGTTTCCATTGCATAGATATCTTCAACACCACTTAAGATAGGAAGTCTGTTTTTATTTTTCACAATAATTTTTACTTCTTTTTGAATAGTATTATTCTCACTATCTTCTGCAGATACAATAACAGTGTATTCACCTGCATCATCATAAGTTGTAGTATATTCATCAGAAGTCATCCAACCAGAGTAAGATAATGAAAAGATATCATTTTCTAAATCATAGAAATTACAATTTAAACTTACTGTATCAGTTTCAAAAACAACCATTTCTTCTTGACATTCAACAACAGGGGCTTTGTTTCTAGGATACACAATTACTAGAACATATTCTTTTATTACTAGATCACCATCTGTTGCACTTATAGTAATAAGATACCTTCCAATATCTCCATCTTGTGTTTGCCATAAACCAACTTCATTAAATGGATTAGTAAAAGTATATTCAATTAAATCATCATCAGGATCAACTGCTTTTGGTTGAAGATCAATAAGATCTCCCTCAACTGCAGAAACAGTCATAGCAACATCTGATTCATTTATTTCTTCATCTGCATAATTTATTAATTCTCGATCATCATCAACCAACACAGAATCATCATCAAACATTATTTCACTTCTATCACCAAGCAATCCTGAATCCATATCAAATGCAGATTTATTATCAGGTACGTAAGTCAAACTGCAAGCAGAAAGAAGTAAAGTTGCAATTATCAAAAATGCTAAAATTCCTATTTTATTTATCTTTTTCATTTGAATCCCCTCAAGTGTTAAATATATCATAAGTATGATTTATTTACTACTATCCCGCCCCTTTTTTCCAGAAAATTTACTAAATTTAACTATTTAAACCTAAGTATTCAGTATCATATTTAAATATTTCTATTTTAGAGTGACTACAAATCAGAATTTGAAGAAAATCCATTTAAATACCTATTATAAAACAACTAAAATACAACCTACATAAATGAAACATTTATAAAAAAATAGAGTATTTTCAAATACTAATAATACTAATAAACAGGTCTAAGGGGTATTTTAATGGATGAAGACAAAAAACATGATACTGAAGATACTATAGAAACAAATCTTAATATAAAAGAATTTGGTATTAAGGCCAAAGACTTTTTTTCTAACAAAAAAATATTCAACAAAACTACCCTTATAATACTCTTAATTTTAGTTACAATGATTTGTTCAATTTACTTTAGAACATACACTGAAACACTACCTAAAACAGAAGACTGGGCAGAAAGCTCAGTTATTAGTTATTATAAATCACAAATAAAAACGCAAGTAGACTCAGAATATCCTAACCTTCCAGAAGTAAATAAAGAAGATCTCATAAATAAACGATTTGCAGAAGTTTATCAAACAGAAAAAAATAATATAGAATCATCTCAAAAAAGTTTGGCAGCACAATACAGGGAAGATTTTCAAGATGAAAATAATCAAACTTACCTGCTTGCAATTGATCCTTATTATTATTCTCTAAAAGCAACAAACTTAATTGAAGATGGAACAGTTTGCGATGAGATAAAAGAAGACGTATGCTGGAACACACATGAAGTTGCGCCAAAAGGAAGAGAAATGACACTTGATGGACACACATTAATTCTTTTCTGGACATATAAAATCTCTAACTTTTTCAAACCAGGAACACCCTTATTAAACTCAATATATCTTATTCCTGCACTAATCATATTATTAGGGCTTATACCTGCATTTTTTATTATTAAAAAATATGCAGGAATTGTAGGTGGATTTGTTGCAGCAATGCTTGTAGGAATACACCCATACTTATTAGGTAGAACTCCTGCAGGATTTGTAGATACAGATGCATATGGTATAACAATGCCCTTGTTCATCTTTTGGTTTATTATAGAAGCGTTTTCTGCAAGAAGCTATCAGAAAAAAGGTTTATTTGCAGCGCTAGCAGGAGTTGCAACATGGATATTCTATAAAACTTGGGGAGGAGGATGGTACTTCTCATTCGATATCTTAATTGCAGTATTAATTGGAATGATAATTTACCAAATAATAAAAATACTAATAGATTCTAAAGAATCAAAGAAAAAACATATCAAATTGTTTCATTCAAGAATTATTAGATCAAATCTAATAATATTTGCAGTTTATTTATTAGTAACAATTATATTTATGAGTTACAAAGTAGTAATTTCTACACTAACATCTGTAACGCGATCTGCAGGATTACAGAATGCAGTTCATTCGACATTGTGGCCTAATGTTTATACAACAGTTGCAGAGTTAAACACACAGAGTCTAACAGGAATAACAAAGGCCCTAGCTTCAAGCAGTCTAGGACAAACAATGATATTTCTTGCATTACTCGCAATTCCATTATCACTAATAAAAGTATACAATAAAAGAACATGGACTTATTTAATTGGATCAGCGATATTATACTTAATCTTAACAAGCAAATCTATTATTGCAAAAATAAGTCCTAACTTTTACATAGTCTTAATTTTACTAACAGTTGCAATAGGAATACTTGTTAATTTATTTCAAGAGAGAAAAGAGAGAGCAAGTATATTACTTCCTGCACTATTAGGTGCTCTTTTTGCTGGAACTATTTTTGCCTCTGTAAGAGGAATAAGATTTGTTTTATTGGGGATTAATCCATTCTCATTAATGATTGGGTTAACAATAGGAATACTATTTATTAAATTAAGTAAAAGGTTGCATGTTCTATTTGACATACCAAAGATTGCAACAAAAATTATTGTTCTTATTTTAGTTGTAATAATTTTTGTAAATTATTTTGGTGCTGCACACATAGTTTCACTAAATGAAATCCCACAAATGAATGATGCATGGCATGAGTCTTTAACAAAAATAAGAGCAGAATCAGATCAGAAGGCGATAATCACTTCTTGGTGGGATTTCGGCCACTGGTTTAAAGCTGTTGCAGATAGAGCAGTAACATTTGATGGTGTAACTCAGAATACGCCAATGGCCCATTGGGTTGGAAAATCACTTGTAACAAGCAATGAAGATTTAACAGTTGGAATACTTAGAATGCTTCATTGTGGATCAAATGACGCATTTGAATTATTAAATAATGAATTAAATAATCCTGCACTAAGCGTAGCTATTCTTGACGAGATCGTGCAAGAGAACAAAGAAGATGCTAAACAAATTCTCTTGAGTAAAGGTTTTCAAACTAGTTCAGTAAATAGTATATTACAAAAAACACACTGCAATCCTCCAGAGGCATACTATATAACTAGTGGGGATATGGTTTCTAAATCAGGAGTTTGGGCACACTTTGGATTATGGGATTTCAAAAAAGCAGATCTTTATTATAATGGAAAAAGTAAAGACTTTTCTTCATTCACAAATCTTGCAAAAATACATAATTATGAAGATTCTGAAATAGAAGTTCTATTTGATGAAATAAATATGCTTCAAACTGAAAAAGAAGCTAACACTTGGATAAGTGGTTGGCCAGGATATATTGGCACAGGATCATGTTTAAACATCAATAACACAGTTAATTGTAATATTAATGTAAAAATTGGTTCACAAAATGGTGCAGATTTAGTTATAGAAAAATATATATTTAATAAACTTACAGAAGAAGGCGAAGGGGTATTAGGAATATATAAAGGAACAACAAAAGTAGGTGAAGATAAGGTAAGTATAAGATCATTTACAACTGAAATCAATAACGAATTAAAAACTTATGACTCTTCAGCAAGTGGTGTTGATATTTCAATATTTAATATTGGCAATAGTGCAGTAGTTAGTTCTAAAGAATTAAGCACTTCAATTTTCACAAGACTATTTTATTTTGATGGTAAATATACCACCCACTTTGAAAAGTTCTCAGATCTTAGATCACAAACATCAAATCAAAGAATAATAGTGTGGAAAATTAATTGGGATGGAAATGTATTATCTGCAGGACCAACTCCTGTTAATATTACCATTGAATAGAGTAAATTTAATGGCTTTTTAAGGGTAAAAATAGCATAAAAAACACAACACTTATAAAGCTAAACTATTTCTTATTTTAGTATGGTGCACGACGATAAAATGCCTAAGAATATTGAAGAAAATAATGTTAGAAATGATGAAAATCTAGCAGAAACTAATGACAAAATAATTCCTCAAATAATTGATGAGGAAATGAAAACTTCATACTTAGATTATGCTATGTCTGTTATAATTGGCAGAGCACTTCCCAATGCAAAAGATGGGTTAAAACCAGTTCATAGAAGAATTCTTTTTGCAATGAATGACCTTGGATTACAGTACAACAAGCAATTTAGAAAGTCTGCAAGAATTGTTGGAGACGTTCTTGGTAAATATCATCCACATGGAGATCAATCAGTATATGATGCATTAGTTAGAATGGCACAAGAGTTTTCTCTTAGATATCCTTTAGTTAATGGTCAAGGAAACTTTGGAAGTATAGATGGGGATAGCCCTGCAGCAATGAGATATACTGAAGCAAAGATGATGAAAATTACAGAAGAGTTGCTTCAAGATATTAACAAAGAAACTGTTTCTTTTGTAGAGAACTTTGATGGTTCATTAACAGAACCTGAAGTTCTTCCAGCAAAACTACCCAACTTATTAGTTAATGGTTCCTCAGGAATTGCAGTTGGAATGGCAACAAATATTCCACCCCATAATGTAAAAGAAGTTTGCTCTGCAATAATTGCAAAAATCGATAATCCAGATCTTACAGTTGCTGAAGTCATGGAATACATTCCTGGGCCAGATTTTCCAACTGGAGGAATAATAATTGGCAGAACAGGTATACAATCAGCCTATGCAAAAGGCAGAGGGATTATTAGAATTAAAGGAAAATGCCATCAAGAAACAGTAAGAAATAAGAACGCAATCATAATCACAGAACTACCTTACATGGTTAACAAAGCATTAATGATAACCCAAATTGCAAATGGGGTTAAAGATAAAGTCATTGAAGGCATCTCAGACATAAGAGATGAAACTGATAGAACAGGTATCAGAGTAGTTATTGAATTAAAAAGAGATGCATCATACGAAGTTGTTGAAGCACAGCTTCTAAAACATTCAAGATTACAAGTTAGTTTTGGTATTAATCTTCTTGCAATACTAGATAAAAAACCTGTAACTCTAACATTACTAGATGCACTAGCTGTGTTTATAGATCATAGAAAAGAAGTAATAATAAAAAGAACTACTTTTGATCTAAGGAAAGCAGAAGAAAAAGCGCATTTATTAGAAGGTCTAGTTATTGCACTAGACAATCTTGATGCAGTTGTAAAATTAATTAAATCATCAAAAACCGCAAAGGATGCACGAGAAGGATTAATTAGAAATTTTGATTTAAGTGAAAAACAAGCACAGGCAATTCTAGATTTAAAATTACAAAAACTAACTGGTTTAGAACAAAACAAAATAAAAACAGATCTAAAAGATGCACTGTCACTAATAGAAAAACTAAAAATAATTTTATCTGATGAAAACGAAATTAAGAAAATAATAAAGAAAGAATCAAAAGAATTAATAGAAAAGTTCAGTGATGAAAGAAGAACAGAGATTTCAGATCAGGAAGAAGAAGTTGACATTGAAGATATGATTGAAGAAGAAGATCAAGTAATAATGATAACAAATTCAGGTTACATAAAAAGAATGCCAATAAAAAACTACAAAATCCAAAATAGAGGAGGAAAGGGAGTTATTGGTATGCAAACAAAAGAAGAAGATTTTATTGAAGATATATTTATTGCAAATACAAAATCTTACTTACTCTGTTTCACAAATAAAGGAAAAGTTCATTGGCTAAAAGTATATAAAATACCTGAAGCTTCACGACAAAGCAAAGGTAAAGCAATAATAAATTTACTTAACCTAAAACAAGAAGACTCTATTAGTGCAGTTATCCCAATAAAAGATTTTAGTAAATCAGAATACCTTGCAATGGTCACAGAAAAAGGAATAATTAAAAAAACAGAATTAAAACTCTATAGCCGACCAAGAAATGGAGGAATTATTGCAATCAGTTTAGATCAAGAAGATGAATTAGTTAAAGTTCTGAAAACATCAGGCTCAGAAAATATAATGATTGCAACAAAGAATGGTCAAGCAGTAAGATTTAATGAAAAAGATGCTCGACCAATAGGAAGAAGTGCCAGAGGAGTAAGAGCAATAACATTAGTTAAAGATAAAGTTATAGGTGCAGTTGTTGCAAAAGATGATGCTACAATCCTAACAATTACTGAAAACGGTTATGGTAAAAGAACAAGTATTCCTGAATATAGACTCATAAGAAGAGGTGGAAAAGGAGTTAGAAATATTATCTGCAGTCCAAGAAATGGAAAAGTTGTAGAAATAAGACAAGTTTATGATCAGAATGAAATAATCATTATGAGCAAACAAGGGCAAGTAATAAGAACACAAGCTTCACAAATCTCAGTTATAGGAAGAAACACCCAGGGTCTAAGAATTATGAAACTTAAGGCTGGCGATAAAGTAACAAGTATTGCAAAAGTTGTTAATAATGATTAATTCTATTTGCTCCAATAGTGTAGTCCGGCCAATCATCTCGGCCTCTCGCGCCGAGGACACGGGTTCGAATCCCGTTTGGAGCATTAACAATCCTTTGGGATTCAAACAAAGTTCCTTTGGTGCCAACAGTTTACTGTTGAGTACGAATTCATTTTGGAGTGTTATTCTTAATAATATTTAGTAAAATATATAAATAACAAAAAGGTAAGCTTTATATGCCAAAATTAATACTAATAAGAGGATATAGTGGCTCAGGAAAATCAACCTTAGCCAAAGCTATTGGTAAAAAATATAAATTTGTCGTGCTTGGACATGATTCATTTATTTTTGATTATCATCCTTTTGAAGTATCAGGAAAAGAATTTAAATTAGCAAATCAAAATTTATTTTCATGCTTCAAAAATTATCTTAATAAATCATACAATATAATTTTAGAAGGAGTTTTCAGTTCAATTGACAAAAGAATAAATAATATAGATATAAATAAGTTTGTTAAATTAGCTGAAAAACACCAATATAAAATAATAAAAATATTATTATTAATTGGTAAAACAGAGTCCTGCAAAAGAACTAGCAAGAGAGGGACCCCTGTACCTACTTCATTGTTTCAAAAGCTAAAGAACTCTCTTGATAAAACCTTGTATGGAGATGAACTTATAATAAATACTACTAAACTAAAAAAACAAGAAATTTTAAAGTTAATTGAAAGAAAATATTTTAAGAAATAAGTAATTAAAAAGCGCCCAAATCAAAGCAACTTTTAAATATTATCGAACACTTTGATATTTAAGTTGTGAGCCTGGTTTAGATAAGACTATCTGCCAAACATGGTTATGTCGTGCTCTGAAAGAACCTGCAGAACTTAATAAATAATAGCTCCACATTCTAAAAAATCTTTTATCATAATTATTTTTAAGCTTGCTCCAATTGTTATTAAAATTATTATACCAAGCCATCAATGTAGGATTATAATAAACTCCAAAGCTATGCCAATCATCAAGTTGAAATATGCCTTCATATGTTTTCGTAATCTGAACTGCAGAAGGCAGCATTCCATTTGGAAAAATATATTTATCTGTCCAAGGTTCAGTGGAAATAGTTGAAATACTTGTACCAATAGTATGTAATAAAAATAAACCATCTGTTTTTAGACAAGAATTGACAATCTTAAAAAACTTATTATAATTCTTGTAACCTACATGTTCAAACATCCCAATAGATACAACACGATCAAACTTGTGTTTAAGATTTCTATAATCCTGCAACCTAATTTCAACATCAAAACCTTTACAAAATTTTCTTGCAAGCTTTACCTGCTCTTTAGAAATAGTAATACCTAAAACTTTAACTTTATATTTTTCTGCTGCAAATTTTGCAAAACTACCCCAACCACAACCAATATCTAAAACAGTCATTCCAGGTTTTAATTTTAGTTTCTGACAAATTAAATCTAATTTAGCTTCTTGTGCTTTGTCAAGTGTTTTTGAGTTTTTCCAATAACCACAACTATAATTCATTCTTTTATCAAGCATACACTTATAAAGATCATTACCAATATCATAATGCTTTTCACCAACAATAAAAGCTCTTGATTTTGTTTGTCTATTGGTTAATTTAGCTTTTAAAAAAAGCCAAAATAGGTTTTTTAAACCTTTAACTTTTTTATCTAATCCAGCTTTTAGAATTCTATAAATAAGTTCATCAACTGCTTTGCAATCCCACCATTTATCCATATAAGACTCTCCTAAAGCAAGAGAACCACCAGTTAAAAG
>CAYZNE010000001.1:9228-26054 GCA_964478955.1 uncultured Methanosarcinales archaeon | reverse complement strand
ATTAGATATTATCCAAACCCCTGCATAATAAAAGAAAGATTTATCTCTTAATACAACAGTAAAAACATAATCTGAATTAACATTTTCAATTGAGTTTGTTGGAATTATAGTAATATTAAATTTGTAATCACCTTTTTCAGCCAATGAAATATTTTCATTAAATATTACATTAATCCACTCTTCCTGATAAGGATCTAAAGAGAAAGTATGATAATCTGATAATTCAATCCATGCTGAAGCATTTGGATTAACAGGAATTATGAAAACAGAATAATCAAATTGTTTAGCGCCAAAGTTAATTACTTTGAACCAAGTTTCATTGGCATCATAATTAATTTTAATCTTTGATGGATCAATAATAGTTTTATGACAATCTGAGCTACTCTTAAAATCAAAAGTGATTACTTTTCTAAAACAATTTTCTCTTCCTTCTACACTTGCAGAAATAGGTATTTTATAGAACTTATTCATATCAGAAACATTAGATAAATCAATCATCACAGTTTTTGCCTGACCTGGTTCTAATTCAAAACTATAATTACTTAGAACAAAAGTTCCGCCCCATTCAGTAACATCTAATTTAACATCTTGTTTGATTGCAGCATTATTTTGTATTATTAAAGGAACATCTCCTGTTTCTCTGCCACAATAATCATAAGAATCATATTCTGAAGAAATATCTATGTCATAACAAACACCCATATTAATTGATGTGTTAACTTGCTTTTCTATATTTCCTAAGTCAGAAGTTATTACCAATCCTAAATTGTGATAACCTATTCTTTTCTTTGAACCACTAACAATAAACTCAACTTGAGCTTGTGAATTTCCAGGAATAACTAATTCTTTTGTTTTTACAGTTACAAAATCAGGATAAAGAGATTTTATCTTGAAAGTGTTATTGAACTTCTCATTGTTTATAATATTAAAAGTATGAACTGATCTGTCTTCTGAACAAGCAAATATTTCTGAAGATAAATCAGTAGAAAAATCATATTTTCTTAGGATTTCAATTTCATTAGCAAAAGAAGCTGCTCTTTTTGTTCCGACAGTGTAGAAATTTACAGGAATAGTATAATTACCATAAAACTCACAAGGAAGTTTAAGTGTTACATTAAAATAACCTATTTGATTAGGTTGAAGAGTTACACTACCATGCTCGGATAATGCATACTCGCTAAATTCACCTAAATCAAAATAATAAGTGTCAGCGAAACTACCAATATTTCTAACCTCTAATTCAAAATTAACAGGAATGCAGGGGGTTAAAACCTGTGGTGTGTAAGTTACCATTGCTGCCAAATTTTGGCAGTTTTTTCCTTGAATATTAACTTGAAACTCTTTTTCAACATTAAGAGCATTTCTAATTGTAACATCTATTTCTTTATTTTTAAAATTACAATCAGCAGATATAGTATAAGGTATTGATAATTGACTTCCACTTTCTATTATAAAATCAGTCCCAGCAACACTAAATAAATCTTCGTCACTTGAGATTATAGTAAAACTTGTTTGATATGCGCCAGTGTTTTGTATTGTAATCTGGCTGGCAGTATCCCCACAAACACAAACATCCATGCTTTGTGGTAGATAAGCATTAAAATCTGTGCTTGTTGAATATTTGTTTATGCTAAGTTCTGCATTTGCAGACATAGGAATAAGAATTAAACATAAGGATATCAGAGCAAAAATCATCGATAATTTGTTTTTATTGACCTTATTCATAAAAATCGCTCCGACACATCTAATAAGTAATATAATCATTATAAAAATGCTCAATAAACTATTCGTTTATTGGCACCGAAAAAACAAAATTAAAAACAAGTAAAAACCAAAGGTTTTTAGTGTGTCAAAAATTTAAATTTTTGAACATTTTGGTCATTCAACAAAGTTGAATAAAACGGAATAAAAAATAAGAAAAAAGAAACTTAGTAATAAGTTTCAGATTCTTCGTCGTCTTTAGATCCTTTTAATTTGCTAAATCCAATAATCAAACCAATGATTATTAAGATAACAACTAAAACGATTAAGCCGATTTCTAAAGCGCTTCTTAGACCAGTTGATGCTTCTTTTTCTGAAACATTAACACTTAGAGCAACTTCATTTACGTCTTCACCAGAAACAACTTGTAGTTTGAAGAATTTTTCTCCAGCACTAACTTCGTCTGCATTGATGTATAAGTAAATTGTTTTTGAAGATCCAGCTGGTACGATTACGTCAGCTGCAGGATCAAAGTTGTATGTTCCCCAGTTAATTCCAGAGGCACTTAGTGAATAAACTGCATCACTATTACCATTGTTTTGGATGTATATTGGGAAAGCAACACCACTTACAGTTAGGTCCATTGAACTTGGAACATTAATAACTGAATTTAGACTGCCAGCAACAGGAACATCTGCTCCTTTAACTGTGATAATATCAGTTACAACAGTTTCTTCGTATTCATCAAATTCAACTACGATTCTAACAGTGTATTCTCCTGGTTGTGCATCTGAAGGAACTCTTAAGATTAATTCTTCAAAAGTTTCAGCTGTATCTTTCTCTAATTCATCCATAGTTTCGTAATCAGCAACTCCTAACTCAGGAATACTTACAGTAACTTTAACATCATCGTAATCTTCATCACCAATGTTTTTTACCCTTACATTTGCAACCATAGCTCTTCCTGCTTCAACAATTTGTGAAGGTGAGAATGAGTAATCTTTAATTACAACTGCATCTTCATCAGCAACGCCTTTAACATGAATTGAGTATTCATAATCAGCAATAGTTCCAAATCTATCTCCAACTCTGATTCTTAATAGATAATAATCTTTATCCATTTTTGTAGGAATAGTTAATTCTAACTCTTGATAGTCAGTATCATTTTCATCCATATCAAATGTATCAGTTGTGTCAGATAACCCATCTTCTCTATTTGCGTATCTGTAACCATAGATATCTGCTTCAACAACAGCGTCTTCAACATTTTCAAGAGCTGTTAATTTAATCTTTAACTTTAAATCTTCACCACGCTCAAAAGCATGATTTATTTGAGTGCCATTTGCTAATTCAAGTTCTTCACCATTTGCTTTAATATAATCAACTTCTAAGCCAACAGCACTTACACTAACAGTTAAGCTTACTAACAAAATTAAACTTAATGTTACTAAAATAAAATTTTTTGTATTCATTCTTTAACCCCCTAATTTGCTATATAAGTGTCAATATAATAGTTGAGACAATTAGCCCCAACAAACACTTAAATTGTGTTTAGTTAGTGCCCATAAATGCAATCTACTATATAAATGTTTTGAATTTTTAACGATTATATAGTGAAAACTTTGCTTCACTGGGATTTATGGACAACTCAAAAAATGCTCAATAAATATAATTTATTCAACTTTGTTGAATGATCAATAATATTTCATTATTGTGTTTATTGGCACCGGAAAAAACCGGAATAAAAAAATATGATATAAACCTAGTTCTCTACGTAAAAGAACCAATAATTGCTATGAATAATGTCATCATTTGACACGCTCACTCTCAAAGGGTACTCTCCTTCTTGAATATCCTGAGGTAATTCAAAGCTCATCTTAACTGTCTTTGTATCCTTATTGTCTAAGTCAAACTGATATGATTTCATCTTCATACCCAAATCAAGACTCATAAGAACAATTCTTAAATCTTCGACATCTTTTCCTGCATTGTTAGCAACTTTTACATTAACGTAAACATTGTCTCCTGGACGAGCATCATAACCTGTATCTGACCAAATAGTTATTGAGTCAAATACTAATCCTCCTTCTAGTCCTGAATTTAAGTTAAATTCAGTTCTTCCTTCTGAAGCTTGACAACCAGGATCGTCCATGTCAATTAGATCATCACCATCATTATCAAGACCATCAGAGCAAGCCCCACGTGCATCAACATTGATAACTCTTGAATAAGTATCAATATTACCCGCTGTATCAACAACAGTTAGACTCACAGTCATATAACCAATACTTGAATAAGTGTAGGTTGTTACTGGTTCTGTAACAGCAATACCAACACCATTACCAAAATGCCATTGATATTCAACAATATCTCCTTGTGATTCAGATGCATCAAAAGTAACAACATCATTTATATGTGTTCTTGAAGGTGCATCAAAATATGCAACAAGTTGAGGTGAAACTACATTGACTTGTATATCAAATGAAGTCATACTTTGACCTTGATTATGATCTTCAACTTCTACAACTATCTGACTTGTCCCATGTTGTAATCCTGTTATTGTTAAAACTGATCCAGTTAAAGATACAGAAACAATATTAGGATGAATTGCTGAAAAAGTAAGATCTAACCCTAGGAAATCATCTTCTAAATCTGATGCATAATCATCTAAGTCAATTTCTATTGTTTCACCAACATCTAAACTTTGTGCAGGTATTGTATCCCATACAGGAAGATTATTATAAACAGTAATTGGTTGAGCTGCTTGGCCTGCATTTCCGTTTTCTAAAACATATGAAAATACAAGGTTTCCACCTAGGAAATCATCAGTTAAAGGTATTGCATCTAACTCATAATAATATATACCACTATTAAATTCAATTAAATCCATTTCAATAGATGCTCCTGAAGTACCATCATAAAGATTTACATTTGATACCAACTGAGTCATTAATTGTGTTCCATCTTGATAAACTGTGAATTCAACATAGATATCCCCACCTCTGAAAAAGTCAACTACCATGTTACCAGTTCCAAAACCGGTTATATCATCATAGACAAAAAAGTCTTGAATATTGTATATATTAGGAACAACTTCAAATAAATCAGTTGGTTCCATATCAGTATCACTAATATAACCTTCTAAATGTGCATGAGCATAAACTTCATATGTTCCAATAGTGCTTGAAACTCCAAAATCTTCAACACCACAAGTTCCTAGGTTTTCAGTAATACAAATTCCAATCAACTCATTTGTTCCAAGATAATATAATTCAACAGTAACACCATTAACTGCAACCTGAGGAACTGAATTATCTAAAATGCTTATTTGACAAGTTTGTATTCCTCCAGCAGGAACTTGATTAAACAAGCAGTCAATATTATCTACAAATATCTGTGGTTCTGGAATAACTGCAACATTAATTGAATTACTATTAGTTACTTGCATTTCATTTGTGTAAACAGTTTCTTCAACATAAATTTCAAAATAACAAGTATCAAATACATTAACTGAACTAACTGTTAATTCTTCACCATCAAATTCAAAACCAACAATTCCTTCACAAGTATTATCTTGAATACTATAATTAAGAGTTGCTAAATCTAAAGGATTTCCATTTGCATCTTCATAAACAGTGTTTCCATAAAGATCAATTTGAACTTCTTCATTATCATACATTTCAATATCTTCGAAATTGCTTGCAAAGTTTAGAACATTATTTTCTTGAGTTACTTCGTTAACAGTAAAAGTAACAACATTACTATTAACAAATTCACCTGCAAGATCAGTTGCAGTAAAAACAACATCTTCGCTTCCAATAAAATTATTATATGTAATAGTTGCAACACCATCAGTGAATTCAACATTCAATTCGATGTTATCTGCAGAGAAATTTAAAACATCACCAACATCAACATCTGAAAAAAAGTCAGTAAGAATAATATCTGTGAACTCTTCACCATCATCAACAGTCTGATCAGGAATAACACCAGTAAAAGTAGGTGCAGTATTAGTATTTACTTCATTAACAGTAAAAGTCACAGCATTACTATTAACAAATTCACCTGCTAAATCAGTAGCAGTAAAAACAACATCTTCACTACCAACTTCAGTATAAGTAATAGTTGCAACACCATTATTGAATACAATATCTAAAACATTGTTATCTGCAGAGAAAGTTAGTTCGTCACCAACATCAACATCATCAAAATAATCAGTCAAAACAATATCAGTAAACTCTTCACCATCATCAACAGTCTGATCAGGAATAATTCCAGCAAAAGTTGGAGCATTATTAGGTATAATAACCTCATTAACAGTAAAAGTAACAACATTACTAATAGCAAAGTCTCCTGCAATATCCATAGCAGTAAAAACGATATCTTCACTTCCAATAAAATTATTATATGTAATAGTTGCAACACCATCATTGAATTCAACATTCAAAGCATTATTATCAGCAGAAAAAGTTAAAACATCACCAACATTAAGATCTACATCATCAAAATAATTAGTCAAAACAATATCAGTAAACAATTCACCATCATCAACAGTCTGATTAGGAATAACACCAGTAAAAGTAGGTGCATGATTAAAGCCACCACCATTTTCTGTAACAGTTAAGTAAAGATGTGCGTTTTCACCCCAAGAACCAGAATCGTCTTCTGAGTATAAAGTTATGTGATAATTGCCAACTTCTAGATCTTCTAAAGTTATATAACCTGAGACAGGATTGTCAAATTGAGCATTATATAATTGGATTCCGTTGTAAACAAGATTTTGGTAACCCATAGCATTTGAATCAATACTCATAGTTATGTAAACATAATCCCCTGTAAACGCAAGAGACATAAATTCTAATTCAGCAGTTTCACCCTCAAGTATTGTATTAGTGCTTCCAGAGTTTGAAGTCCATCCCAAATAATTAGCAGTGCTTGCACTAACTAATGAAGATAATAAAATAAAAATTGAGATAAATAAAAAAAGTTTTGTAAATTTGTATGATTTATTCATTTTTTAACACCTAAAATTTATAATCTATACCAAGAGAAAATTGGTTTTTGTCATCAACTCTTTCAAATCCTGCCGCAAAACCAAATTTATCCTTAGGAGAATATCTCAACCCAACTTTTTTTGACCAAAACCAGCCTGAATTAGTCTTAACATCATCATCAGCAGGTATTGGAATATAACCTTGTCCATTATTATTAACATTAGGATCACCAACCCAATCAATAGGAGTTGCAACTTGATTTTTTAGAGCACTTTCAGTTCTCCTATGCTGATAAGAAACACCTGCATTCAGATTTAGACCATTAACAACCTTGCTTAAATCAACTTCAGCTAAGCCTTGAACTCCCCAATTAAAAGAAGAACCTTCTTCATCATGTTTTGCCATTATATGAGTTGCCCCGTTTTGAATTGGAAAATCTAATTCGGAAATTTTTGTCTTATGAGCTGATTTCTTCCCACCACTAACAACAGGTCCGAACTTTCCTTTTAACCAATTATTAACCTTATAGGTTGCTGAAGCATAAGCACCTAAATTAGTTCCAGGTAAGACAGAGTCATCTTGGGGGGTGTTAATATAATCCCCTCCTGCTTCAAATCCCCACCTATCTGCAACCAAGTAACCTAAACTACCTAATTCTTTAATCTTAACACCAAGGCAAGTGCTAAACTCACTAATACTATTATTAAATTGTACAGCAAGAGCATATTTTGCTAAGTTAGAACTTGGATTTATAGTAGAATCTGTAACTGCAGTTTCATTTCCAACAATTAATGCAAGTTCTTCTATCTTAGTTTTATTTTCTTCTTTAAATACTTCAGTTGCATCTTTTAAGTTAGTAAGTTCTGCAATTGCTTGCTTAACATCTTTGTTTACTGCATCATAAAGATCCTTTCTTTTGTTTAAACTAGTACTAATGTGTTCTAACTTTATATTGTCAACATAAGAATTCATTATTTCTGTTCTTAAAGCAATACCTGCTTGAGTAAATCTAGCTGAAGGAAGATTTTCCATATCTTGCTCAAGAGAAAAGTTATTCATTGCATCTTCTAAAGTTGACTTAGTTTCAGCAAATTTTATGTGTGAAGTTTCTTTAAAAATATAGCAAGTATCTGCAGGATTATTGAATTTCCTATCAGCATTTTTAGATAATTCTTTTTCTAAGGCAATAGCATAAGCAAGATTACTACCATTGAATTGTTCAAAGTCAATAAAGTTTTCATAACTATCTTTTATTTCATCAATAGATAAGACACCATCAGTTTTCTTATTAATAACCTTATCATTAATATTTTTTAGATGCTCTCCTTCACTATTATTAACTCTAACTAGTAACCTATCATAGTTTGCAACTAATTCTTCAAAAGAAATTACCCCAGAGACATCATCACGCATATCTAATTGCTTAAGCATATTTAAATTAAGATTAGGAAAATCTGCAGCACCCAATACATAAAGAACATCCGGGTGAATTAAATTACCTAATAAATCACTAGCATTATTAGTATTTCCAGAATAATTTTTCCAAGATAAGTTTAAATCATTTATTATTTCATCAACAGTAAAGTTTTCTGGTAATAATGAATCTGCTAATGCAGGATTTGTATTATAGAAATCTATTGTGCTTTTTGCAATCTTATTAGAAAAATCCTTCCATGATTGATAATCCTCAAGTCCTAAACTTGACCCAAGCTTTGTAAGTGTTGCTCTTCCTTTTGCATCAGAAAAAACTCCAGGCATTACAAAGAAAACTTGATTTTCTAAATCAAAAATACTTGGCTGAAAATTTGCACTCTTAACTTTACCTTCAAATAAACCATATCTTAAACTGTCAAGTTCAACCCCAAAATTTTCAACTATTTCTGGTTGGTTTTGTTGTAAAAGACCTAAAATATAATCAAAAGTTTGTGGCCTATCTGCCTCAGTTAATGGTATTGTCATTTTATTAATCCCCCATTGAAATTTTTGTTAAAATAAATGTTACTATTATACAATAGATAACAATACAGGAAAGAAAGCAGATTTGGTTTATAAAGTTTTCCTTGCTGTTACTATCACTTAATAGCAACGGCCCTAAAAGACGATTAGATAATTATTTAAAGACAAAAGAAACAAAGCAAAATATGGCAGAACAAGAACTCAATAAACACAATAATAAGAATATTATTGGTCATTCAACAAAGTTGAATAAATCCAACGATTTATTGGCTCCACAGGAACCAGATGTACTAGAAGAACAACCATGCCCAATTTGCAAGAAAAGCACATTGACTTTAATGGAAGCAGAAAGAGAAGTGCCTTTTTTTGGTTTAGCTTATGTGTTTTCTATGAACTGCAATAGTTGTGGATATCATAAAGCAGATGTTGAATTTGACAATCAACAAGAACCATCAAAATTTGATTTAGAAGTAAGTTCTGAAAAAGATCTTAGGATAAGAGTTATTAAATCAAGTCATGCAAATATCAAACTAGGAAGAATTGCAACTGTTGAAGCAAATGAAGGTTCTAATGGTTACATAACAAATGTGGAAGGTATTATTAAAAGAATAGAAAAAATAATTGAGTTTGCACGAGATAATGCAGAAGAAAAAACCGAAAGAAAAGCTGCAAAAAATCATCTTAAAAAAATAAGAAATGTTCTATGTGGTGATGATAAAATTAAACTTACACTAGAAGACACTTCTGGAAACTCTGCAATCATTTCTGACAAAGCAGTTAAGAGCAAATTGAAAAAGAAATAATTATTCTTCGTAAACATTTTTCTCTACTTTTAGAATTTCATCAAATAACTCTTTGTCTGTTAAACAAACTTTGTGCTCTTTAGGAAAGTTCTTAATAAACTCATCAACTCTAGATTTGTCGACAATATCAATCTTACTTAGATAAATAATAATTGGCTTATCTATATCTTCGATTAGTTCTAATAATCTATCTTGATCTGCCATAGAATAAGTTTCACTTAAATCATAAATATAAATAATCATTTCTGAAGCATACTTCATTGCAAGAATCGCTTGACGCTCAATTGGATTCATCTTCTCAAATCTTGCAAGAGTTCCAGGAGTATCAATAAACTGCAACTTAACATTATTCTGCAGAGAATAACCTGTGTTTAATTGTTTTGTTGTGAAAGCATAACTTGCAATTTCTGGGTCTGAAGAAGTTATCTTTTTTAGAAGAGTTGACTTACCAACATTAGGGAATCCTGCGATTGAAATTGTAAACAAAGAAGTTTTTACTGCAGGAAAATTTCTCATCTTTTTTCTTGCAGCCTCTATAATTGTAAGAAACTTATCTATTTGTCTCATTATACTTGAGATTCTTCCGAGTGCAGCAGAACCAAGTTTTGAAACTTCTCCTTGATCATTTGAACCTTTAATTTTAATTGTATACATTTTAGAAAATTTAGTAATATTTGTTCTTGCCCAGGCAACACTTCCCAGAGACTTTCTTAACATATCAACATCAAGATTTATTTTTATCAGTTGATTGTAGAATTCAGGTAAATTGTCAATACTAGGAAACTTTAGATGGATATCTCCTAACTTTTCATTTAGGACTTCTCTTAACACTCTTAGTTTTTCAATTTCAATTCTCTTTGATTTGATTATTCTAGAAACACTTTTCAGTTTAATACTTTGTCTCAAAAGTCTTGCTTTTTCTTCAGCTTTTCTCAGAGCTAAATCTAGATAAAATTGAGAGTTCTCTATGTGATGTAAATCTTGAAAATTCATAGTATAAGAGAAACAACTTTGTTTTATAAAGTTAATTTAAATTAAATTGAATTTACTGTATCTTGTTCAATCAATTAATTTTTCCAAGGTTCTGCAGACCCCTAGTGCGTGAGCATACAGGAAATCTTTGATTTATGCTAAAGGCATGACCAAAAATGTTTCATTTTTGATTTCCCGTAGGTGCAACCCCCTGCTACGAACTCGATGTAAGTGTAGAATGAACTCGCCTTAAAACAGTAAAACATATTAAAATCAATTAAATTGAAACAAAACTAAAAAATGCTTTCTGTGCAAGGTATATTATAATAATAACTGCTAAGACTGTGAAAAACCCTGAAGAAGAACCAATAAAATACATTAATATCATAAGAAGTGCTGCACCCATATCAATAGTGCTTGCAACATCTCCTTTAAATATAAAACCTTTAATAAAAAGATAAGCTGCAAAAAGCAGTACAAACCTAAAAGGAACAATTACTATACCAAACATCGCTGGGCCGAAAACAGAAAGAACTAAGACAATTGCAGCCAGAAAATCCATTATTCCAAAAAACTTCACAAGGAACATTTTAATATATTAAAATGAACTATTCTTTAAAAACCTTTTTAAATGAAATAATCAAATTTATTCTTAATGGTTCTAGAATCAATATTTAACCCAGAGAACGCTGAAAAACACCCATTATACTTGTTTATATTTGGGTTTGTTATTGTTATTGTTGCAGCACTACTTAGTTTGTGGATATTTGAGTCATACTCAACTTTAGTATTTGTATTTCTAACAACGTTGGCAAGTGTTCCATTAATTTATAGAACTATAAAACTTGAAGAAAAGAAAGATCTTGAAGATCATTCAGAAAAATTTCTGCTTAAAGAACACTGGAAAGCATTAAGATTTTTTATGTGTCTATTTTTTGGTGCAGCAATAGGTATTGCACTCTTATATGCAGTTTTACCAGGACAAACAGTAAACGTATTATTTGAATCACAGATTGCGACTCTAAATACAATAAATCCCGGAGGGAATGCAGCATTAACAGGACATATGGGCGCTACTGCATTAGTATCACAAAAATTTGGTTTGTTTAGAAGTATATTATTTAACAACCTTAATGTTACAATTTTCTGTATATTATTCTCTTTTCTATATGGTGTTGGAGCAATATTCATATTAATATGGAATGCTTCAGTAATAGGTGTTGCAATTGGGAATTTCATTAGAAGCAATCTCGCAATGTTTTCTCACATGATTGGTTTAGAAAAAGCCGCCAACTATCTAAGTGTTGTTACAATAGGGCTGCTCAAATATACCGTCCACGGCATTCCAGAAATATTAGCATATTTTGTTGCAGGAATGGCAGGAGGAATCATTAGTGTTGCAGTAATAAAACACAATTTGAACACAAGAAAGTTTGAGCACATACTGTTAGACAGTGCAGATTTAATATTAATTGCGATTGGATTGATCATAGTTGCAGCGTTCTTAGAAGTTTATGTTACACCAATAGTATTCTAAAGTATTAACTCAACATAATTCTTATCAGACATAAAACTTTCTCTCTTTATCTCATCAATAACAAAATGCTCTGTTAACTCACTAATACCAAACACTTCAATCTTATCTGCAAACACCTGGAATTCTTTTATATCTTTGAAAATTGTTTCAACCATGTAATCATAGAAATTGTTTATTCTAAAGACATTGTTTACTGCAGGAGAACTTTTCACAAACTCTTCAAAAGCCCCTCTTTTATTTATTGGAACTTTAAGCATTAACTGCATTCTAATATCATAGCCAAGTTTTTTAAAATCAATAAGAGAAGTATACTTGCTAATAAATCCTTTTTCATACTCTTTTAGCTTATCAAAAATTGTACTTATAGGGATTCTTGTCTTTTTGCTGATATTAGTTAAAGTATCTCGGGCATTAGTTCTTAGACAACTCAAAAGCATTAATTCTTTTTTTCTTAGCATTTTTAACCTCCAACAACAAGTTTATCAAATTAGATTGATTGGGTTATAAATATACTCTTGCAACCAGCTATTTTTGAATGATTCAGAAATTGTCTGAACATAGGTATTTTTGCGATATTACCCACAATATTTTTAATAAACAGCAACAAATACAAAAATATGAAAGAACACTGGGTTGAACTTGAGGATGAAGAACTAGAAAAACCTAAATCTAAGAAGATATTGATAATGGTTATAGGAATTTTTCTGATCTTACTCATACTATCTTGGGGATTTATGAGATATCCAATTGATAGTATTATCGAAGGGCAACTAAGATCCACAGCCATAGAGGGAGACAGAATAATCCTTAAGGAACTAACCATAGTCTTTCTCAATAATACAGAGCATATACTCTCAGAAATATATACTTCTGAGCAAGAAACAAAGCTAGTTGAAACAAGCATGTGCCTATTGGGATTTAAACAGGATAGTAAGTACTATGTTGAGTCAATCTATCACCCTGAGATATACGATCAAAGCTTTAGACACGTTAGCTTTAGTAGTTGTCCCAGGGAAACATTAATTATGCTACACACGCACCCATTTAAGCATTGCCTAGCTTCAGACACAGACATTAATACCCTAGAAAAAGCTCAAAAATCTAACGAGAATCTCCTGATGATAGTCATGTGCGAACCGAACAGATACTCAATTTATACCTAATTTTCACCAAAAATAGCTTTGAAAACGAGAATATTTATGAATGAGAAAGAATTTATATAGTTAAATAGCAGTTTAGATTAAATTTTAAACTATGGGGGATACTCAAAATGGTTGAAGGATATTGTATGAAATGTAGAACAAAAAGAGTTATGAAAGATGCTAAAGCAGGAAAGATGAAGAATGGAAGAGATTGCGTTAAAGGAACATGTCCTGAGTGTGGCACTAAAATGTTCAAAATTGGCAAATTAGAGTAATTTGCTTTTTTCTTTTTATTTTCTTTCAGAAAATGACCAAAAATTTTATTCAATTTTTGTTTTATTTTTCGTTATGACTAATTCTAAGATAACAAATTTAAATTAAATTTACTCTATTAAGAAAGGTAATAGCCCCGCCCAGAGGGTATGACGTCGTCGAGGAGGACTGGAGTTAAATTAAATTTTTTATACATTTTCAGTTTACCTCCATCAATAATTGATTAAATAAAGAGAATTAGCTCAAGTTTAAATAATTTATAGTTTTGTTGCTTTTAACACAAAAAAACAAGGGTATTCATCCCCTTCAACTTTTTCAGATGAAGGAAAGTCTTTGTATTCTTGGAAATGATTTATTTGATATTTTCTCAAAAAATTAGGATTTAGGTATTCATTTAATGTGTGTGTTGGTTCATTTGCAGAAATTGATCCTCCAAAAAATACTGACTTCACAACTTCTTGCTCAAAATAATCTTTAGGATGATTTTTCTTTTCTAAAAATTGTCTTAAAGGATGCACTGCCAGATAAACCATGGTGCCACCTGTTTTCAAAACCCTGTCCATTTCAGATAATACTAAAGGAACATTTGTTGATGTCTGAATTGCATATTTGCTCAATACAACATCAAAAGAAGAGTCCTCGTAAGGCAAAGATTCCATATTACCCTCAATTATTTTTGCTGAAGGAATATTTTTTTGAGCCACATTAACAAGAGCCTTTGATGAATCTAAACCATAACAAATGGCTTCTTTCTTCACCAATTGTTGAAGATCCCATCCATCCCCACAACCAACATCTAAGACAGTTTTTCCTGCAAATACAATATTTTCCAATACAGAATAATAAGCAGCCCTGCTAAGGTCATTGTGAATATCAGTTCCTTTGATAAAATCATCTGAAAACGAATCATATTGCGAATTTGAACTTTCAACCATAATTACTACTTATTAGTTAATCTATATAAACTTATGTTGTAATACTTTGTTACAGCAAATGAAAAACTATATAAATAACCTAAGTTAAACATAAGTATGGACTACGTAAACTTAGAACGGCTGGGTTTGAATAAAAACGAGGCAAAGGTATATTATGCTCTGATTATAAAGGGTAAAGCTACAGCTCAAGAACTCGTTAAATCATTAGGAGTATATAGAAATATAGTCTATGACAATCTTGAAAAATTATTAGAAAAAGGATTAGTATCCTTTGTTGTAGAAGGAACAAAACGAACATTCATTGCTGAAAAACCATCTGCAATAGTGGAATTTTTAGAAACAAGACAAGAAAAATTAAATGAAGTAATCAAACAAGCAAAAGAAATAATTCCTGATATTACAAAAATATTAGGAAGTCATTCATCAAAGCAAGATGTAATTGTATTTAAAGGAGTTGCAGGATTAAAAAAAGTATTAGGAGAAATAGTTCAAGCAAATAAATCATGGTGTATAGGGATAACAAATGACTCAGTTAAGATTCTTGGAGAAACATACTGGAAAAATTATAATGTTAAGAAAAAAGATACAAAAACTAAAGAATGGTTATTATGGAATCACGATTTCAAAAATAAAGTGATAGCAGATAATGAAAACAGCAAACACAAAATACTTCCTAAAGAATTAAATCAAGTTACAGAAACAATAATGTATGAAAACAAAGTAGCAATTATGGTATATTCTGCAGAACCAATAGTAATTGTGATGGAGAATAAAGAAATCTTTGAAGCTCATAAAAAACACTTCGATTTTCTATGGTCTTTAGCTAAATAAAAAGGTAATCCTAGCTCTAAAAGCGATCGTGGAATTTAGATAGCCCCGCCCAGAGGGTATGACGTCGTTGAGTAAAACTGAAATTAAATTAAATTTTTTACCCATTTTCAGTTTACCTCCGTCAATAAATATTAATATATGTATTTACTAACTACTTAATAAATCTTTTTGTTTAGTGTAAAAAATCACACTAAAATTAACATAAAAATTAAACAAAGATCGTGGATGAGAAAAGTTGAAAAAATCAATCAAAGTTTTGTGTTAATAAAAGCACAACCTTTATAATCAATTATATTAAATAGAAAGTTTGCAAGATAATTCTTAATATCAATCTTTTTTGAATTATTCCTATATAGGGAAAATTCAAGAAAAAATCACTAAAAGTAGGAACAAAGTGACGTGACAAAGAAGTGACTTCCTCGATAACAATTATTAAATCTGCATTAATCACTTTTTCTTTTGTTAAAGGGTTTTCTTCTGAATAAATTCCTACAGATTCAGTTTCGTATTTATCTTTCAAAAGGTAATTATTGAAGATTATGATCACCATGATAATATTTACAAATAAATTTTCTGGCAATTATTTATTGCAATTTAATATTTTAAACTTGCTTTTATGTAGTAAAAAGAAAATAATTGCAGAAATTCTTAAATCAGAAAAAGATGTTTTTGATTAGAGTTTAATTATTTTGTTTGTTTCTTCTTATAGAACTTAATAACTTTTTTAGCTAAAGTAACATCTTTTTCATCAAATTTACCATCATTATTGATATCAAATCTGTTTTTATTCTTTTTTGTTTTTTTTCTTATAACATTAATTATTATATAGACAATAATTAGAATAATTATTAATCCAAAGAAATACAGGTTCTCTTTGACTGTTTTTTCTTTTGCTGGGATTGTAGATATATTGTCTTCTTTGGTATTATTAGCATCTTCAGGTATTATTGTTGTATTAGTTATATTAATTGTTTGGTTTTCTTGATTATTAATGGTTGTTTCATTAACTTCTTCTACAATAATTTCTTCATGAATTGAAGTAATAGTAATATTTGCTTTATTATCTAAGATATTATTAAGTTTTACTTCAATATCATAATAGTTATCATTTGTTACATCAAATTTATATATATTTCCAATATTAAATATTTTTTGTTGTGTGTCAGAAGAAACATTTATTGTTACAGTTGTATTGGTAAGATTTACAATTCCAACATAATGGGTTTCGTTTTCAACAGATATTTTTAATCTTTTTCTTTGTGCTAATGATTTAGTATAACCTGTTTTAAAATTATTATCTTCGACTGAATATGTTGCATTCCAGTAGGAAGTTGTTGTGATTTCATTACTATTGCTGTTATAAGATGAACCGCCGGTACTTGTTCTGGTTATTGTAACAGTAGTGTTATAAGAGTTTCCTGCAGCATCTGTAACATTAATATCATATGTATTGGTTCCTACAGAAAGGCTTTTTTGAACAGAGAAATCAACTAGTTCTGAATTATTAATAGTTAATAAAGACTCATCAAATGTAATATTGACTATAGAAGATCCAGTTCCATTAGCTGTTCCTGTAATGGTATAAGTTGAGCTTGTTGTGCTAGCATTCATATCACTTATTGTTGGTGCAGTTGTATCTATTATGAGTGCTTTATTGTTGCTTAATGAATTTGTTGCTCCTA
>CAYZNE010000001.1:3352-9128 GCA_964478955.1 uncultured Methanosarcinales archaeon | reverse complement strand
GCAGTTGTATCTATTATGAGTGCTTTATTGTTGCTTAATGAATTTGTTGCTCCTACTGTTGCAAGTGTTAGTGTTGCTGTGTTTCCTGCTGTATCTTGTATTGTTGATCCGTTTGCTTTAAGTGCTGTTGTTCCTGTGTATGCTAAGTCAGATGAGGTGTCGCTTGCTTGGATTGTGTAAGTGAAGTTTAGTGTTGTTGTTCCTGTTCCTGTAGAGTATGAGGCATTTCTGTCTGTGCTTCCTAGTTCTAGTTCAAGTGTTGGTGTGCCTCCTGCAACATTGATTATTTCATTAAATATTACACTTATATTAATTTGGTCTCCTGCTTTATATGAACCATCATCTTTAGTAGAATTAACCCTAGTTACAGTTGAAGCAGTAGTGTCTATATTAACATAGATTGTATCACTTTGACCAATATTACCTGCTGTATCTGTGCAATTCACATATACAGTATAATTTGTATCAGTTACTTGCGTGCTTGCAGTTAATATGGAGTTTGTATTATTTTCTACAGTTGCATTGTTTGCAGCTGAAACATGATTAAAGTATAAACTACAATCTGCAGTTGCTACTGCATCTGTATAATTAAATGTGATTTCAGGTGTGAGATCTGTTGTTGAAAAACTTGAGTTTATTATATTAACTGTTGGTGAAATAGTATCTATTGTGAAATTCAATGAATAAGTTATATTATTATCCATATTATCCCAAGCAGTAATATTTGCTTGATATGTTCCATCTGATAATGAAGTTGTTGTATTGCAATTATATAAATCAGAGCTATCTACTTGATTACAGGTTATATCATAGAGCTCATTAGATGGGCGGTATGATGACTCTGTTCCATTCAATATCATTAAGACTCTTTTTAATTCACTACCTGTACTATTCACACTAAAATTTATATCTAATGTATTAATGAACTGATCATTTATAGGGTGTGTTGGAATTATTATGGGGTTTACACTATCAATAGTAAAAGAATGAGTATCAGAAGTCTTTGAATTAGTTGCATTATCTGTGCAGGTTACATTCCAATAATAAGTACCATCATCAAAAGAAACTGAATGACTAATATTACTAGAATAATTAATAACATTACTTTCATTACCTGAAAGAGTTGCATTAATAACATTATTTATGTTTAAATTGCAAGATAACATTGTAGTAAGATTTTCATCACTTACATTACCCTCAATAGTCCACATATTATCTGTAACAGTCCAATTAAAAGTTATTAGTGAATTAGATGTGTTTAGATTATTATCTGGTGAATTAAGATTAATTGATGGTGCTGTTTGATCAAAATGAATTCTCCATTCATTAGGAGCTTCAATATTTCCTGCTTGATCTGCGCATTCAATAATCCAAGCATTATTTATGCCTTCCATTTCTTCCATAACACTATGATTAGCAGTTATAGTGGTTAAAGTATTGTTTGAAACAGATGAATTTACACCAAAACCTTCCCCTTCTATTATTAATTCACAAGACATTGTGCTTGAAAATTCATCAATTGCAGTAAATGTAAAGCTTGGGGTGTCATTATTTGTCCAAGTATCATTTTCTGGAGATGAATATGTTATTTCAGGTGGATTTGGATCAAAAATAAATGTTATATTATCTGAATAAAAATAATCTCCTCCATCAGGTTTAACTCTCATAGTTAATATACAACTTCCATCTATAAATTCGGGAGGGATTTGATTTTCTGTTGCAGTCCAGGTTGTGTTCTCATATTGTAAGATTCCTTCATAATCAACTGAATTCCATTCATCCCCTAAATTTTCTAACCATAAATCCCCAGAGCTTTGATAATAATAAGAATTATTTGTATCTGTGCAGTTTAATCTATATTCTACATTACTACCCACCACTATAGGATACTCCCCTGCAGTTATATTTCCATTAAAAAAAGTTATGTTATTATAATGTTCTCCTTGTTCAGGATAAGTTATTGTTACTTCTTCTGTAGCATATATTTGTGAAGCACTTATTATAATTAATAAAATTAATAAAATTATATATGCAAATTTGCATTTCATTTTTTTATTTTCCTCTTTTTGTTTTTACTCTTTAATTTATTAAAATAAAATACTATTCCAATTATTAAGATTATAACTACAAGTATAATAATATAAGAGGGGGTATTACTTTTTTCTTTAATAGTTATAGCAAAATAAGAAAAACTATTTGTTTGTGATTCAAAAATATAAGAATCTTTTGTTAGACCTGTTAATTTTGTAGGTAATTCAACCCATTTATTATCTTTAAAATGTAATAAAATAATATCTTCAGGTTTATAATTATTATCTGCAAACCAGCTCACTTTAACTTCAAAATTTATTGTAGTTGATTTAATATTAGTTTCATCAAAGTTTTTTTCTATTGAAAAATATTTGTAAATTTTATTTTTAGTTGAAATTTTTTCTATTTCATTAGGTTTAATATTATAAGTTTTTATTGTTATAATAGGATTTTCAACATTTTGATTAAATAAAATTTTAATATTATTTATTTGTGATTTTTTAAATTGAAAGCTTAAAGTTTTTCCTTTTTCTGCAATTATTGTTTCTTCTATTTCATTATCAAAAGAAGATTCATCAATAATTACTTGTGGAATTTCATCATTTATATTATCTGATATATTATCTTCATTAGATTCTGGTTGAGAACCTCCCCCAGTAGTTCCTCCTGAACTTCCACCGTTATCACTACTGCTAAAAGTTAGATTTAAATTAACAATATCCCCAGAATTCCATTCAATAGTTTGATCTGCTATTAGATTATTATAACAAAAATGAACAATTTTATCTTCATCAGTAGCAACAGCAGATAATCTTAAATTATTTTTTACACCATATTCTCCATCATAAATTAAAACTTGATTTATTTCTTCGCTATCAATACAAGAGAAAACTTCACCGCTATTAATTGCAACATTATCCAAAGTTATTGTTCCATAGTAGGAAGCAGGTAGACTTGGTCTTGCTATAACAGAATTAACACTAATTAATGTGAATATAATAATGAGTAATGAAATTATTAATTTGATTTTTTTGGTCAATTTATCCCCTCAAGTATTTTTAATTATAAAAAGTTAAAAAAAGAAATAAAAAAATAACTATTTAGTTTTAGGTTCTTGCTAAATTTTCATTAATTCCAATTGGAGATGTTCCTGTATGCACCCAATAACCTTTACCAAATATTAAGTTTGTTACTCCATCATTTGAATAACTTCCATCTTCCTCCATAAATGCCAAATTTCGATAACTTGTACTATTAAATACTGAACTAGCTGTTTCTGATGTTCTTGTTGAAGCTCCAATTGTATACCATTTATTTGCATTTAGATATCTATCAGCATCATCCATAGGATATGTACCTACTTGTGATTTATATGGGGAAAGGTCTACTACTCCAGAATGATTTACATTCACTAAGTAGCCATATAAAGGTTTTATATCACTTCTTTGATCCCATGCTGAACCTGTATATATATAAATAGTTGGATCATATCCTTCTAATAGTTCAGTAAAATTATCATTTGAACTATTCATCTGATAAGGTACAGAAATCAAATTCCAACCAGATATTAATGCAATTTGGTCTTTATGTGAAATTGTTGTTATTTCAATACCTGTTGTTAATGCATCGTTTGTATTATCTCCTTTATCAGTAACTGCTCCTGCATCTAATCTTACATAAAGCACACTTGGTGTTCCAAAAGTATCTTGTATTATATTTCTTTGATCTGTTATTAAAGTAATAACAATTGTTTCATTATTTGAACTTGTTGTTACAGTAGCACCAGTTAATGGTATTGAATTTTTCCCTGTTACTGTAGCTGTAGTTCCTAAAGTAATTTTACTTACATTAACTAAACTATATTTAATTGTATCATTAAATACTAAAGTAAGTTGTTTTGTTGCATAATCATATGATGTTACTGATGATAATGCTGGTGCTGTTGAATCTGCTGTTATAGCATTATCCCCTGTGTTTGCAACAATTGAATTAGCTCCAAGATCTTGCACAGCCCCTGCATCAAATTTTAAATAACTTGAAGTAAAATTTAAATTATCTAACCAAGGTTTTATAGCTGATGAAAGAGTTATTGTTACAGTTGCTGTTGAAACACTATCAACTGTTGAACCATTTAAGTCATTACTTGTTTCATCAGAACCAACAATATATATCTTACTTAAATCAACATTACTTGTTCCAGCAATCAAATTTTCACTAAATGTAATTGTCAATACTCCTGTTCCTGTATCATATATATTACTTGAATATGTTGGTACTACTGTATCTTCTGTCCAAGCCCCACCAGTTATTGATGTAGTCCCAGCAGTGTTATCTTGAGATGCTTTGTCTTTTACAGCACCTACTCCTACAGAAATATACAAGGTAGTATTCCCTTGACCATCCCATGAGGATATTGTATTCCTATTAGCATCTGAAAGAGTACAAGTTGCATCAGTAGATCCATCTTGTGTACAACTATCGTCATCTCCAAGAGTGAATCCATCTCCACCTTCAGCAGTATTTGCAAGAGTAATCTGTGTTTTAGTCACCTCAGTCAAGGTATCATCAAAAGTCAAAGTAAGAACTTTTGTGCTGTGTACATAAGTTCCTGATTGTATTGTTGGTTCATCAGTGTCATATTGATAAACACCTGACTTCGTTGCTGTTCCTGCAGTATTTCCTGCAACATCTTGAGCATAAGCACAAATTTCCCATTCCCCATCAGTTGAAATTGATATATCAACAGGATCACTACCAGCAACATCTGTATATCCATCTCCAACAGCAGGACATGAAACATCCTTCACAACATTTTGATGATAAATATTTGCTATACCACTTCCACCATCTGCTCCAGTTATAGTTACATCTATTGCTGTACTTGTCCAAGTTGCAGAATTTGGATCAAAGGAAACTGTTGGTGCTGTTGTATCTGTGTAAATTGCTTTTGTTCCTTCATTTGTTGGATTTGCATCAGTTGCTGTGTTTGTTGCGACATCTGTTCCAGTTATTGTAACTGCTTCTATAACTGCACCAACTGCTGCACCATCTGAGGCAATTACTCTTGTGTATGTATAATCATTTCCAGAAACAAGAGTTGTATCTTGATTAGTTACATCGTTTGCTGTTCCTTCAGCAGCGAGACTTATTGTTGGAGCTGCTGATAATGCTTCGTTCGAAGTTATTTTAATATAATATGTTCCTGCTTTTAATTTTGCATTATCTGCAATAGCACTTGTTAATTCTGAGTCTGTGTAATATTGCATAGTAAATGTTGGAGCAGTTACATCATAAGTCCATGTATTAGCAGTTGCGCCAACACCAGCAGTAGTTGCAATATCTGTCAAAGCAGTCATAGCTACAGAAGCCACAAGTGTTTCCGCATCAGCTAACGCTACAAGATCAGTTAAATCTTGATTAGCTAAAGTTAAAGTGTATGTGTTAGCATCAGTTGTGTCAAATGTTGAACCATCAACTGCAGCTAATCCTGTTCCATTAAAGTTAAGTGTAATATCACCAACTGCAAATCCTGTTACATCCTCACTAAATTCAAAAGTGTAAACAAGCCCAGCATTAGTCTTTGATGGACTAGTTGGAACAGTAGTTATAGTTAAAGTTGGAGCTGTTACATCATATGTCCATGTGTTTGTTTCTACTCCAACACCTGCAGTTGTTGCAATATCAGTTAATGCAGTCATAGCTACAGAAGCCACAAGTGTTTCCGCATCAGCTAACGCTACAAGAT
>CAYZNE010000001.1:0-3252 GCA_964478955.1 uncultured Methanosarcinales archaeon | reverse complement strand
CATTAAAGTTAAGTGTAATATCACCAACTGCAAATCCTGTTACATCCTCACTAAACTCAAAAGTATAAACTAAACTTGCCTTTGTGTTAGAAGGGCTTGTTGGAACAGTAGTTATAGTTAAAGTTGGAGCAGTTTTGTCAATTGTTAATGTAAGAGAATTGTCTGTTGCTTCATTAGTTGCTACATCTGTTGCGGTTACAGTAACTGCAGTATCTACTCCCTCCTGCATTGTCTCCGCTGTAAGTGCACTTGTAGTTCCTGAATAAGTATTATCTCCATCATCACTTAATGCAAATGTTGAGGATAATGCTGAATCAAGAACTGTTAAATCAGCAGTTACAGTTAAGCCTTGTTCTCCAAGATTTACATCAAAGGTAATTGTATCTGTTGCTTTATAAAATTCATCAGAGTCAGTGACAGCCACACTTGTAAATGTTGGTGCAGTTGGATCATACGTCCATGTGTTTGTTTCTGCTCCAACACCCGCTGTTGTTGCAATGTCAGTTAGTGCAGTCATATCTACAGAAGCCACAAGTGTTTCACCAGTTGTAAGTAATCCAAGATCAGTTAAATCAGTACCAGCTAAAGTTAAAGTGTAAGTGTCATCAGAACCGTCAAAGGTTGAACCAACAACTGCTCCTAATCCTTCTCCTCCAAAGTTAAGTGTAATATCATCTGCTGTAAATCCTGCTACATTCTCACTAAAGGTGAAAGTGTAAACAAGTCCAGTTTTAGTCTTTGATGGACTGGTTGGAACAGTAGTTATAGTTAAAGTTGGAGCAGTTACATCATAAGTAACAACTGTATTAGTTATAGTTGTTGCAGCATTACTTGCTGCATCTGTTGCATCAAAAGTAACAGTATAAACAGCTCCATCAACCAAAGCATTAGCCCAAGTTACACAAGCATTTGCACCTGTTGCAAGAGTTAAATCTGTGTGAGCACCAGTATTTAATGCAGTTCCCTGCAAAGTACAAGTATGAACATTGCCATCTGCAGTACCAGCGGTTCTTGTGAAAACAATAGCCCCAGAAGCTACAGCCTCATCAAGAGTATAACTTGCAACTTGAGTATTAATAAAAGCACTTGCTGCAGGAGCAGTTGATGAAATTGTTGGTGCACTTGTATCATAAGTAACAACTGTATTAGTTATAGTTGTTGCAGCATTACTTGCTGCATCTGTTGCATCAAAAGTAACAGTATAAACAGCTCCATCAACCAAAGCATTAGCCCAAGTTACACAAGCATTTGCACCTGTTGCAAGAGTTAAATCTGTGTGAGCACCAGTATTTAATGCAGTTCCCTGCAAAGTACAAGTATGAACATTGCCATCTGCAGTACCAGCGGTTCTTGTGAAAACAATAGCCCCAGAAGCTACAGCCTCATCAAGAGTATAGCTTACAGTTTGAATATTAATAAAAGCACTTGCTGCAGGAGCAGTTGATGAAATTACTGGATCAGTATTATCAATTTCAAATGTTGCACCTGAAGTTGGAACAGCAGTAATTACGTTTCCAGCAACATCTTCACCAATACTAAGAGATGCTGTTACAGTTGCAATATCACCAGCAGCTTGTACAGTATAAGCATAAGTATATGAAATTGCTGTAACTTTAGTCATTTCAGCAGCAGTTAATTCTGAATTATCAATTGCTAATTTAACTACAGGAGAATCAGCCATATCTTCATTGAAAGTAGCAGTAATTGTAACCACTTGTCCATTGTAGAAAACACCATCTGTATCTGAATATGTTAAAGCAGCAGTTGGTGCACTTGTATCATAAGTAACAGCTGTATTGGTTATAGTTGTTGCATCATTACTTGCTGCATCTGTTGCATCAAAAGTAACAGTATAAACAGTTCCATCAAGCAATGGGTTTGCCCAATTTGCACAAGCATTTGCACCTGTTACAAGAGTTAAATCTGTGTGAGCACCTGTGTCTAATGCAGTTCCCTGCAAAGTACAAGTGTGAGGACTATTAATATCATTTAGGCCACCTATTTGGGTGAAAACAATAACTCCAGAGGCTACAGCCTCATCAAGAGTATAGCTTACAGTTTGAATATTAATAAAAGCACTTGCTGCAGGAGCAGTTGATGAAATTACTGGATCAGTATTATCAATTTCAAATGTTGCACCTGAAGTTGGAACAGCAGTAATTACGTTTCCAGCAACATCTTCACCAATACTAAGAGATGCTGTTACAGTTGCAATATCACCAGCAGCTTGTACAGTATAAGCATAAGTATATGAAATTGCTGTAACTTTAGTCATTTCAGCAGCAGTTAATTCTGAATTATCAATTGCTAATTTAACTACAGGAGAATCAGCCATATCTTCATTGAAAGTAGCAGTAATTGTAACCACTTGTCCATTGTAGAAAACACCATCTGTATCTGAATATGTTAAAGCTGCTGTTGGTACGTCTGCATCTACTTTGCTAGTTGGATTTGTAGTAACATAAGCCATGTTAAGATCTCTTGTTTTTGTCTGCCAATCATAAGTGCCGGTTGTTGTAGCGGTTGTTGCAGTAAGAGTGAAATCTTCAGAAGCACTAGAAGCAATATAAGTAGTGGATGTAGAATAAGTACAAGCAGTACTAGTACTTGCATCTAAACTCCATCCTGCAGGTGCAGATCCACAAGTAAGAGCATCATACCCTGGATCACCTGTTGGAATGGTAATCATTACCCAATCAACACTATCTGCACCATTGTTTGTGACAGCAATAGTATATTCTGTTGAAGTACTTGCTGTTTTCCACTCAGGTGTTATTACAGATGTATGTGTATGAGTTGCACTTACAAACTGAACAGCAAGCAACATCATCATTAATATAGTAATAATAGAAATAAATTTATATTTGTTTTTCATTTAAAATACACCTCTTTTTTTTATACATTTAAATTAAACTTTTATGGATTGTATAAACTAAATTAACTTTAATAAATCCTTATTAAAGATAACACACACCCCAATTTATTAAACATTAAGAGTTGTTATATTTAAATGTTTTGGTTTAGAAGGCTATTATGAAACCCTTGTGATTTTTATGATTAGTAATATATAACTTTTTGTTATTCTTATTATTCTGTCTATATTATATGCAATTACTCTTGCTAAAATCTCAATTTTTTGAGATTTTACACTTCTTGATTTGGCTTTTGAGCCAAATCTTCTTTTAAACATGCTATTGCATGTTTCTATTTTGTTTCTTTGTTGATATTCTCCATAATCAAAAACATCATAGG